>BQJM01000025.1 GCA_021604705.1 marine bacterium B5-7
TTGGGATTATGAGAAGGCTGGTTATTTTGAAAAAGCCAAGTTAATCAACTCGGGTGAATTTAATGGCTTAGATTTTCAACAAGCTTTCGATGCTATTGCCGATCGCTTGGTGTCAGAAAACAAAGGCGAACGTCAAGTCAATTTCCGCTTACGTGACTGGGGCATTTCACGACAACGTTATTGGGGCGGGCCTATTCCTGTCATTGATTGTGATGACTGTGGTGCAGTTCCTGTGCCCGCAAAAGATTTACCCGTTAAACTACCACAAATTGATACTTTGCCCGGCACAGGATCACCCTTAGCCGACATGCCTGAGTTTGTGAATGCACCCTGCCCGACCTGCGGCAAAGCAGCCAAACGGGAAACCGATACTTTCGATACCTTCATGGAATCTTCTTGGTATTACATGCGCTACACCTGCCCGGATTTCAATGAAGGCATGATTGATAAACGAGGCGACTATTGGGCGCCGGTAGATCAATACATCGGTGGCGTTGAACATGCAGTCATGCATCTGTTGTATGCACGCTTCTTACATAAAGTCATGCGCGATGAAGGCCTGGTCAATTCCGATGAACCCTTCACGCGTTTATTAACACAAGGCATGGTCTTAAAAGATGGCTGCAAGATGTCAAAATCTAAAGGCAATACCGTCGATCCACAAGGTTTGATTGATCGTTATGGCGCAGACACCGTCCGTTTATTTGCGATGTTTGCTGCGCCGCCAGAAATGGATCTAGATTGGTCTGACAAAGGGGTTGATGGGAGTTTCCGTTTTCTTAATCGCCTGTGGAAGTTAGCGGCGGTGCAACATGCTGTACTGGCAAAGGCTACGACCGTAGATTGGTCAAGCGTAGATGACACTTTTTCTGCTCTACGTCGAGATATGCACAAAGTATTGAAACAAATTGATTACGATTACGCTCGCATGCAATACAACACGGTGGTCTCCGGTGGCATGAAGATTATGAATATTTTGCAACCCTTAGACGCTAGCGAACCTGCCGCTGCCGCACTATTACATGAAGGAATGAGAATGCTTTTACAAGTACTCTCCCCTATCGTACCGCACATCACACAACAATTGTGGCGTGACTGTGGTTTTGGTGATGACATTGAGCAATCGGGTTGGCCGCAAGTTGATACATCAGCATTACACTTACAGTTTCATGAATTAATTGTACAAATCAATGGAAAATTACGTGGCCGCATTAAAGTCCCTGCGGATGCAGACAAGGAAACCATTGAATCCATGGCTAAAGCTGACGAAAAAGTACAATCCTTCATGCAAGATAAAACAATACGTAAAGTAATTGTAGTCCCCGGAAAACTTATCAACTTGGTGGTGAGCTAAATGAAAAAATGTTGGGTTATTGCATTTACATTATTGTTGTCCGCCTGTGGTTTTCACCTGCGCGGACATGCGCCCTTGCCTTCCAAGCTCCACCGTATGCAGTTAATCTCAGCTAGTCCTTACGATGCATTTAGCAAAACCTTGATACAATCGTTTAGCCAAAATGGTGCAAGCTTGTCGGTTAAACCGATTCAAGGTGCCTATCAACTGGTAATCGATCAAGCCAATAGCACGCAGAAAACCATTGGTCTATCAAGTGGTATGCAAAGCCCCCATTACGAAATAGGCTTCGCGTTACGCTATCACGTGAATAATGGGAAAGGTCGGGTTTTATTAAAAGAGCAACATGTCCAGCGTACTCGCATGACAAGCACCACCAATCTTAACATGGGTGGTGATGCGAAGAATGCACTGGAAATGCAGCAATTAATGGAAGATGTTGCTACGCAACTGATCTTACAGTTGCGTTCAACGTCGACCTTGAAACAACTCAACAAAGGTTAAGCAATGACTTTGAGACCCATCACTCTCATTACTGGCGATGAACCTTTGTTGGTAGAAGAAGCGTGTCATTCGGTCCGTGAAAATGCAAAACAAGCAGGCTTTACCGAGCGTGTGCGTTTAATTGTTGAAGCAGGGTTTAAGTGGACACAACTGTTGGATGCAACAAACAACTTATCTTTATTTGCAGAAAAACAATTAATTGAACTGCACCTGCCTACAGCTAAAGTGCCTAAAGATGCTAGCGAGATCATCCGGCAAATTGCCGAACGACCCTCACCGGATACGATCATTTTATTACGTGCACCGAAATTTGATCGCAATGCGCAGAAATCGGCATGGTGGCAAGCGATTCAGCGTGTCGGGATCATTCAACAAATTTGGCCTTTAGATGCCGATAAACTGCCACAATGGCTAACGCAACGTGCACAAACATTAGGGATCACACTGCGTGGCGAAGCCCTATCTTTATTAGCAGGCTTTACCGAAGGTAATTTATTGGCAGCGAAACAAGCGCTCGATAAATTAGCGCTACTACATCCCAATGACAACATCACAACCGAACATATTCAAGAAGCGATTGCAGATCAAGCACAGTTTGATGTCTTTGGGTTAGCTGATACCGTATTACGTGCCCAAACAGACAAACTGGAACGTATGCTACTGCAGCTCAAGCAAAGCGGTGTCGCAACCACCTTGATTCTTTGGGCACTCTTAAAAGATTTAAATGTATTGATTCAATTGCAACAAACAAATAATACCAGTGCCTTGTTTCAAAAGAATCGTGTTTGGCCAAAACGTCAAGCCTATTTTCAGAAAGCCATGCGTCGTTATGATGAAGCCGGCTGGTCGACGTTACTACATACAGCAGCCCAAGTAGATGCAAATATCAAGGGCATGGGTGATGGCGACCCATGGTCAGGTTTATTGGATTTAGCCTATCGTATGGCTGGTATCAGTGAGGTGGCTCATGCCTAAACGTGTCGGTATTTTTGGTGGTGCGTTTGACCCAATCCACCTTGGCCATTTAACCCTGGCTGAAACAGCTTTAAAACAGGCTAATTTAGACCTTGTTATCTTTATCCCCTGCAAAATACCGGTACATAAAGCAGCAACGCATGCAGCAAGTATCGAACGTGTGACCATGTGTCGCTTAGCCATTGCGGATCAACCAGCCTTTAGCCTTCATACCTGCGAAGTCAATCGCGAATCACCTTCTTACATGATTAACACCTTGAGAATACTACAAGGCGAACATCCTGATGCAAAGTGGTTTCTAATCGTGGGGCAAGATGCTGCGGCCACCCTACCCACTTGGCATGAAGCAGAAGCGCTTTTATCGCAGGTGACTGTGTTAGTCGGTGGGCGAGAAAACAGCGCGGAGATTTCTAGTGATTATGTCAGCTTAGATATGCCTGTTGTCAATGTGAGTTCGACAGAGGTGCGAGAAGCCTTAAAAACAGGGGCTTCGGTTGAACCTGTCTTGCCTGAAGTAGTTAAAAGTCATATCGATGAACATAAGTTGTATCAGTGAGTTAGCATGAACCCTAACGACCCCCGACATTGGCTGTGGCAGCAGCTACAAACATATCAAGCAAGCGATAATGCGCAAGCAAACCAGTGCACACAAATGCTGGCATTCATCGAAACACACCCTGATTGTTTTGAGCGTCACTGCCTGCCAGGGCATATCACGGGATCAGCGTGGCTGCTCAATTCCGATCACACTGCCGTATTACTGACGCATCATAAAAAATTAGGTAAGTGGTTACAGCTAGGCGGACATTCCGATGGCGATCCCAATACCTTAAATGTCGCATTACGCGAAGCGCAAGAAGAGTCCGGCATCGATGCCATCACCCCTTTAAGCGATGCCATTTTTGATATTGATATTCATGAAATCCCCGCCTTCGGCGAAGAGCCCGCGCACCTGCATTATGATGTGCGCTTCATGCTGCAGGCAGCCTGCGAAAACGTCACGCTTAGTGACGAATCCCACGCCCTGCGCTGGGTACGGCCTGATGAGGCAAAACAATTGACCCTAGACGCCTCTGTGCGGCGAATGTTTAGTATTCTAAACACTATCCAGACTAAGGTTTAGGATAATAGACGCTACTTATTCCCTTCCACCCAAGCTACCCCAAACGCGCGATAGCCCCAACCTATTAAAAGTATAGGTATAGTTACCTTTGGTAATCGTCAATCCCCTGTTATCCTGGATTTGTAACATAACAAACCAGGCGAAAGACCATGACAAACATAACAAGTAAAAAACCACTCTCTCGTTTTCTAGCGGGGCAAACGGCTGTAGAAGCCAAAGTCTCCGATCATAATATCGTGATTCAGGGCGATGCGTTATTTTTTAATATGATGATGCAAGCACGTTGGAATAAAGAAAAATCACGATACAACAATGGTTTTGGTCGCGTAGAAAACCAAGCCGATTACCAAGCACGTATTCACATTATCGTTCAGCTACTCGCAGAAACACTACACATGAATCCACATATTTCTATATTGGGATTAGCTTAAGCACCTATTCATCCGGCAGATATTGCGGTCTTCATGCAAGAAGCAAAACGTTATCCAAGTTTTAAACCTTTCTTGGCTTCCATGCTACCTGCAAGTTTCAGCCGTATGGGTGTAGCAACATTCTTTAACTTATCACGTGTTAACGTCACTGAAGTCGTGATCAATGAAGAAAACTTGAGACCGTCATTACGTCAACGTATACAGCAATTTATCGTGACACCGATAGATGGTGGCAACGCTCTACGGGTTTTCAATATGCACTTACCTTATGATTTGGCTAAATCATCTGATCCAAGTGCATTAATTCAATTTGCGAAGGGGTTGTTTAACCATCACAAAAGCATGCCTGTTTTGGCGATGGGTGATTTTAATGTGTATCCCAAACGTATTGCAAAAGGATTGAAAGGTATTCATGCTTATATTCAAACAGACAATAATATTTTAATTCGTGCAGACAAGCGTGGCGCTATTACGCATACTGAAAGTGACACTGTTGACAGCATCATCCAGTCATTAGGTCGCAACGGATATGACAGAGAATACCTTGATGCGGATACACTGCCTTTTCAGGGTGTTTCACCGCACTTAGAGCACGGCTTCTTTGGGAAATATCCTCTTGTAACGAGTACGAAAAAAAACACCCAAGCATTAGTCCCCCGTTTCCAGGCTTAGAGGCTGGGCTGACACATGTATAGCTGCATGTGTCAGTTGATTTTTTGCATCTTTGAAAAAATTCAGATCAATTTACCTAGTGAGAATGTACTCTGTTCGTCATTGGTCTCCAGCTCATCTTCTGTATCGAGTGTATCGTTGTGATCTTCAATATCTGTATCTTCGCCATCGTCTTCTAACATATCTCCTGCCAATGAATCATCAAGCCGATCTTCACGATGTAGTTTAACCAAGTCAGATAAGTCATAGTCAGAACCAAACCTATCCAATATTTTAGCTATATTTTGCGCATGAAACAGTGCACATAAAACCTCTGAATCTCCGACATCAAAAAGTTGTCCCAAGGTAACCAGCTCATCTTTGAGTAAATCAAAATAAAGTTCACAAACTTTTACATACTTAGGCCACTCCAGAAGCAAGGAAGATTCAGAGATAGGAATATCTAAGGTTAACAAGCGATCCTGTAAAGCATGAATATCACGAATTTCTCTTTCAAATCCTTGCCTTGTCGTATGTAGACGTCTAGCTAAATGCTTAGGCCTTGTTCCTTGTGTATCAACAGTACGCATGCATTCAAGCTGCGCCAACTCTGTAAACGCATCCATTTGTTGCAAGATATTTCTGGTGCTCATCGTTGCTGCATTCTTTCTTTTTGGAGGTGCCGGCAGCGGTAAACGCGCATGGGGAGAAATTGAGAGTCCCCTCTCAATCATGTCGGCATACTCAGCAATCACATGTCCCTGCACTTCTTCTGCCTTTACTGCTTTATTGGAAGTAAAACTGGTACGGCGATGCAAATCAGGAGAAATAGTCTCATCCAAGCCCGCGACGTTAACATCCATAGAAAAAATATTTTTTTGGGGCAAGAGACGTTCTTCTAAGGAAAAACTTCGCAACTTTTTATTATCATAATGACGAGCTGCTGGCACGGCTGAGCCTGTCCCACCCGGTCGTTGGGCAATAACACGTGGAACAACAGACACATCATCTAGATTGATCCCAATATGAGATTGTTTAACCAATTGGCTAAACACTTCCAGAAATTTATATGTTGGATTCATCAAGCCATTTACGCCTAATGCACAATTATCACAAACATACCGCGTAGAAAACATATCCAACACAATTAATTTTATTTGTGCGCCTGGTTCAATGCCGTGATTTAGCAAGCCTTTAAGAATCCAAGCAATGACAGGTTCTTGCGTTAAAAACTCATAAAAGGCTTGTTCGCTGTGATGAAATTTTTGCTGTAACGTTATCAGATCAGAGACATTGGAATAATACCCTGGTCCTAACTTTGGGACTTTAGTAAGTTCAGAAACATGCACATTCGATTGCTGCTTTCCTGCATTATGCCGTGTGGTAAGCCTGTCCACCAAGGTTTGACTGGTAAAACGAGCTGTACTCCCATCCCCATGAACAACCTTATCAATGCCAACCCCCTCTCCTGTCTGAAATGCATCATCGAATTTCAGTAAACTATTACTCGGTACACTCACTGGCACCGTCACAAAAAACTCACCGGTTTTCGTGCATGGCTTATCTAACACAAAAACCATATTTGCCGTGACAAAATTCGCATCGCTTCTTGTTGGAGAAATTTTATCATGTGACTGTGCGAGCGCAGAAAAATTCTCCCGCCAAGGAATGTTAATCTGCTTCTTTCTGCCATTGTATTTTAACGCAATAGACAAGGTGAGATCATTTACCCATTTAACCATAGAAAGAGCCATATTTACTCCAAATTTTTAAATACCACATCCAAGGCACACTATACTCTTACAGAGAAAGGATTATAAGTGGAGCTGCAAATAACTTACTAGAAAATTCATAAGCTACACCCTCCCATCCGGGAAAATCACCGTCATCCATACGATTTTAAATGCTCGACATATGCAACGTAGCGTCCTCTCCCTAATTGAAGAAGAAGCCAGAATCGCGCGCGGTTATATTAACTGAGATTAGCTCCCCCGCTTACAATACGGGGGCAATTCATGCATCCATTGATACCATTTCACCTTTGCTTGCGTCCATAAAGATGCATCCAATGTCTTAGCAATCGCTTGTGCAATATGCAGAAAAACAAAAGGTTCTTTCGGTTGCTGGTTATACATCAATACAACATACATATCTTTGCAGGGGTTATACATAAAGACCGATTCATAGCCTGGCATGCCGCCTGGATGCATAAAGACTAACCCATGATCCTTCATATAAACTAGGCCCACACCCATTCCTTCGCCGACATCAAACCAAAATTGATTTGAATCCGCATGATTTGCTAGTGATTGTTCAACTGATATGGGCTGGCCATTTTCTTCTGAGAAAAACGTTTGCATCATTTTCATCGATTGTCCTGACAAAATCTTGCCTGAGAATAATTAGTGAGTGCGATTCTTCAATTAATTTTTTTAACCGCCCATTGTATCAAAGGCTTCTATCGTCATTAAGCACTGATTAATTTCATCTAGCATCGCTGAGAAATTTAAAGGTAGCTCCAACTCTTTAGCCATCTCGCCGAGTCCTCGCAAATGTGCCTCCCAGTAGGCCTGAAAAACTGGATAGATTTGTGGTGAATAACTGATGGGACAGTGATATTGTGTTTTTCGATGTGAAAACACCGCTTCAATTGCACCTCTTAGTTTATTCTTATCAATCAAGGTCTCTTCTCGAGATAAAAGCAATATATCATGAAAATCTTTCATACGACTATTAACTGTTCCTCTAGAAATGATTGTTTCGAGTTTCTCTGAAAAAATCATTTCAATGGAATAAACTTGTAGTGAAATAGCATTTTCAAAAATAGGTTTACCTTGGTATTTATACAGTGTTAGTATTTTTTCCTCTGGTACAACAATATCACCCACACCAATATCAAGTTGAATATTATCTTTTATTTTCCCGAACTGCACATTAATAGGAGCTCTATAACCCGGATAATTCATATGCACATGCTCAAGTGCCTGAACCTCTTGAAGGTGCATAATGAAACCATCGTGACTATTCGTATTGAGGATCTCTTCCACTGCTATTGAAAGACGGGAAATTTCCGCCTTTAGTTGATACAGAAGAAAATCAATATCTGCGGTTTCTCGGCCTATCTTTAGGGTGTACGACAGCAACAAGCCTCCTTTAAAAACAAATTTGTCTCGATTTTCTGATCGTGAGAGTCTTGATAGAAATCGTTCCAAAATCAACACTCGCCAAACCTCTTGAAAAGTACGGCTTTCTTCTTTTGCTATATTTTTTATTCTCGCCTTCAGAGATTGTTCATTCACGTTGTTATTGCGAAAATATATGTAGAGAGATCTATCTTAAATTTTTTCGCGTAACGTTGCAATTTTTGCAAATCAATTTTCCGTTCATCATTAAATTTCAAGGACGATTTTAGCGCCTTGATTGCAATCTCTTTTCCAAGATAACGAAAAGCATCGACAATCGTGCGCTCTCGATCAAAAATCTGAATGGTTTCTTTACCCAGTTTCATTTTCGTTTTTCCCGTTGCAACATCTCGCATACGCACGAAATTAGCATTTTCCCGCTTGGGTGCAGTTGTTGCATGAGGAATAACAATCCAATGTGCACGAGGAATTTCATCGGTCAACCCATAAAGTGCCAACGCCGAAACAAGCCCAACAACGCCATTTGGCACACTGTTAACTATAAGCACGAGATCTTCCCACTGAAATATTGTATCCACTTTTGCATTAACACCGCGATACACCCCGCGACCAATTCGCTCAATGAGATGTATTTTGACGTAATAACTCAACCTGCTGGGATGAATACCATGCTGGCGTGCTTCACTCGCCCGAAAAAGAGGCTGAAGAATCAAGGGGGCAATTTCAATAGTATAAGATTTGTTCATGCCTATTATTTTAACAATAAAACCCAACAATATCAAATGGGTTTTGCTGTTAAAATATTAAGAAAGAGCACTCGGATTTCCTCGGGTCTAGATCCCAGACATTTTCCTTCGGCAAATTCTGGGATGACAGTGAATGGGATTCTTCAAAGATACTTTAGTAAGATAAATAGTGACGGTAGAAGATCCCGGATCAAGCGTGGGATGACAGCCAGCATTGTCACCCCGGGCTTGACCCGGGGTCTCCGTCAGATTCTATCAAGTTTGCTAGCGTCCGAAGGAGATCCCGCGTCAAGCGCGGGATGACAGCGGGTACGATTGTCTGGGATGACAGAAGGTGGGATTCTTCAAAGATAGTGATGTGGCTACACTAAAGTGGACAGATAACTTAAACGACATCTGAGCAGGTTGAAAGTTAAAATCCAAGGCAGTAAGTAGTTCATCAGCGACATTAGAGCTTGTTTTAGATGCTTTCTCTCAGCGCCGTGACAAACCCATCCACAGCCGCATCCGTGGTTGCCCATGAAGTCACAAGCCGTACAACAGAGTGAGATGGATCGGAAGAGATCTTTGACCAAGTGTAAAAACCATATTTTTTCTTCAACTTTTCAATGGCAGTATTGGATAAAATCGGAAACACTTGGTTCACAATAGGTTCACTTAAAAAGGCACAACCACTGGCCTTAATACCATCAGCAAGTTTCTGTGCCATATCATTCGCGTGCTTCGCATTTTCCCAATAGAGATCATCTTTAAAGAGCTCGGCAAACTGCACTGTAATCACGCGTGATTTTGCTAAAAGCGCACCACGTTGACGCAAATGATGACGAAAATTTTCTTGTAAGTTCGGGTTAACAATCACAATGATCTCACCCATCAGCGCACCATTTTTTGTACCACCGATGTAAAACATATCACATACATTTGCGATATCACGCAAAGTAAGATCGGTATCCCTCGCCATCAATGCATTGCCGATTCGGGCGCCGTCCAGGTACAAATACAACCCATTTTGCTTGCATACCTCATGTAAAGCTTGCAACTCTTTCTTACTGTATAGCGTGCCTCGTTCTGTTGCTTGTGAAATATACACCACACGTGGTTTCACGGTCAGTTCATCATGATGTGTTTCAATAATTTCCTGGATGGTAGCGGGCAATATTTTCCCGTCAATACCCGGCACCGCATTAACTTTGTGTCCTGTGGCCTCAATGGCACCCGCCTCATGGATGCTAATATGCCCACTATCAACGGCAATAACCGACTCGTAAGATCTCAGCATAGAGGACAAACAAATAAGGTTAGTCTGTGTACCATTTGACACAAAGTGGATCTGAGCATCCGGCTTTCCGATTTGTTCTTTAATATATTGCGCTACCTCAATAGCAAACGAATCCATCCCATAACCACGTTCTTGCTGGAAATTGGTACGCGAAAGGGCCGCTAAAATCCGGGGATGAGCGCCTTCTGAGTAATCGTCAAAGAAAAGATAATCAAGTGTTGTCATGGGCGGATTGTAGCGGTCAAATTGCCGTTAGGGAAGACTTATTAAAAGAATTACCAACACAGACAGGAAGAAAAGATCGAAGGAGAATGGTGCCCGGGGCCGGACTCGAACCGGCACGGGGGGTGAACCCCGAGGGATTTTAAGTCCCTTGCGTCTACCAATTTCGCCACCCGGGCATAATGGGCACATCTATAAACTAAAAGGCTAAGGCCGGAATCGAACCGGCGTAAACGGCTTTGCAGGCCGCTGCATGACCACTCTGCCACCCAGCCACGGTTTCATTTGGCGGACAAACACAAAAACAACAAATCAACAAAAACTGGAGCGGGAAACGAGACTCGAACTCGCGACCCCGACCTTGGCAAGGTCGTGCTCTACCAACTGAGCTATTCCCGCAAAGAGACGACATTCTAGCGAAACCCGGCCAAGAGTCAAGCATACTGAGGTTTGGTGTTAATCTAGTTGCAAGGCTGGCCAAGCAACCTTCAAATACATTGCCATTGTCCATAAAGTTAACAGAGCTGCTGCATACATCAGCAACAAACCTATCCAATAATAACCCTGAAGACTAGGCACTGCACACAGCAACAAAACGGTGACGGCAATCATCTGCAACACCGTCTTCAGTTTTGAAAGCCAGCTTACGGCCACACTCGCCCGTTTGCCCATTTCAGCCATCCATTCACGCAGTGCAGAGACTGTGATTTCCCGTGCAATAATCACAGCAACAGGCAATGCCAACAGTGCGCCATGGAAATGCCCAACAATAGCGACTAATGCGACCGCAACCATTAATTTATCTGCAACCGGATCGAGAAACTCACCAAAGGGCGAAGACTGCTTCAGTAGACGCGCTAAAAAACCATCTAACCAATCTGTCCCTGCAGCCAACAAAAAAACAAAGGCGGCCGCCCAGTAATGCCCTGGCAATGGCAGGTAAAAGGCTAAAACAAAAAAAGGAATCATGAGAATACGGGCGACGGTTAATGTATTTGGAATATTCATCTATTCTTACCTTTAATGAAAGTTATGGTAAATTTCTGCAGCCAATGTTTGGCTGATCCCCGGTACTTTGGCCAGCTCATCGACACTAGCCCCTTTAATTTCTTGCAAGCCTCCAAAGCGTTGAATTAAGGCCTTACGACGCTTCATCCCAATGCCCGAAATGGTTTCCAAGGTAGAATGCTTACGCGCTTTCGCGCGCTGTCCTCGATGTCCTGTAATCGCAAAACGATGTGCTTCATCACGTAGTTGCTGCAAAATCTGTTTTGCCGCAGCTTCCACGACTAGCGTTTCCGCATGATCACCCACTTGCAAAAGCACCGTATCCAGCGAAGCTTTTCTCCCCTCGCCTTTTTTGATACCCAGCAACACGACATCGTCAATCTCCAACGATTGTAAACACTCACGCGCCTGTGTCAATTGAATTTTCCCACCATCAATCAACAATATCTGCGGACGTTTTCCTTCTCTATTCTGTGCTTGGAATCGTCGCATTAAACTTTGCCGCATGGCTGCCCCATCATCACCAGCTGTCACATGTTTAATATTAAAACGTCGGTAATCTGATTTATGAAATCCAGTCTCATGCATGACCACACAAGCGCCAACAGTTGCTTCCCCTTGCGTATGGCTAATATCAAAACATTCTAATCGTGTTAAGGGATCTGGATACGACAAACTTTCTCGAAGACTATTTAGGCCTTTTGCATGTGACGTTTGTGCCTCTGTCTTTTGTATCAGCGCCAGCTTCGCATTTTCTTGTGCAAGTTGCATCAGTTTCATTTTCTCGCCACGTTGCGGTTGTTCAAATGCGACAACATAGCCTGACTTTTCTTTTAATGCTGCCAACAACCAACGTTGATCGCTTAAAGTCGTTTCACAATACAATGCGTGTGGGATAGACAAACCATGCTGTTGATTCAAGTAATATTGTGCAATAAAACTTGATAAAATATCCGATGCTTTCTCACCCATCGGCGCCACAAGAAAATGGGCTTTACCGCCTAACAGTAAGCCATGTCGAATACTCGCCACATAGACGCAATGCGTTTTATCTTGTTGCACCAATACAATCACATCAGCATCACGATCACCTTGGCTAACCGCCTGACTCTCTTGCACTTTTCTCAGGCTGCTAATTTGATCACGCAGCGTTGCCGCTGTTTCATAATCTTGTTCGGTGGCAGCCAACTCCATTTTCTGAATTAATTCGTCTAACAATCCTTGGCTTTTTCCTGTTAACACTTGTTGTATTTGATTCATCACTTCTTGATAGGCATCTTTCTCTATATATTTCACACAAGGTGCTGAACAACGTTTAATTTGGTATTGCAGACAAGGGCGTGATCGGTTTGAGAAATATGCATCATTACATTGGCGAATTTTAAAGGTTTTCTGCAGCATTTTTAAGGTTTGCCAGGCCGCTGTTCCATTAGGGTAAGGGCCAAACAATTCACCTTTTACTTTTCGACTTCCCCGATGAATGGTGACGTTCGGAAAATCATGCGCCGTCATATGCAAATAGGGATAGCCTTTTCCATCACGCAGCAAAATATTGTAACGCGGCTTATGTTGTTTGATGAGATTACATTCTAAGAGCAAGGCCTCATTTTCACTGGCCGTTGCAATAATTTGAATATCTACAATTTGTCCGACTAGAGCGCGTGTTTTTGCATCATTCGCATGGCCACGGAAATAACTACCCACACGTTTTTTCAGATTTCGGGCTTTACCCACATAGATAACGGTACCTTCTGCCGAGAGCATTTGGTAAACGCCGGGTTTTTCGGTGAGTGTTTTTAGGAAAGCGCGATGATCAAACATCGAAAAATACTTATTCTGTTTCTGTGCCATCTTGCAAGGTTTGTATGTCGATCATGCCATACTTAATTGCAATATGCGTTAATTCAACGTCGTTATTCACGCCCAACTTTTCAAATAGACGATAACGATAGCTATTTACCGTTTTTGGACTTAGGCACAAATTATCTGATATTTCTTGTACGCGCTGTCCACTAGTGATCATCAACATAATCTGCAGTTCACGCTCCGACAAATTTTCTAGTGGAGAATCCTCTTCGCCCAGGTGATGTAAGGCAATTTGTTGCGCTAGCTCTGGGTGCAAATACCGACGACCCGCGTGGACATCGCGTATCGCACGAACCAATTCATCTAAACCCGCATCCTTTGTCACAAAACCAGCGCCGCCCGAACGAACAAAACGGCTGGGAATAGGATCATCTTTACAGGCGGAAAGCCCTAGAATTTTTAAGTCACGATTGTAGCGCAGCATTTTTCGTGCGGCTTCTAGCCCGCCAATACCGGGCATTTGAATATCCATGATAACAACATCGGGAATTTCTTTGTCAGCACCTAGGCTTCGCATAAAACGCAATGCTTCTTCACCACTTGCGGCTTCTGCAATAATTTTAAATTCCTCGATAGAGGATAGTAATTTTTTTAGTGCGGTGCGCACAAGGACGTGATCATCAACCAAAAGAATCTTAATCATGTAGAACATCCTTTTTTACGTTTCAATGCGAGCAGTGGGATGACAGGTCATGCCTCTTCGGGGCACTGTTGTTGTCATGCCGGGCTTGATCCGGCATCTCCAGCCAAAACTAAGGTGTTGGAAGGAGATCCCGGATATTTTCCTTCGGAAAATTCCGGGATGACAGCTGTCATCCAAACACCACGAGAAATAGACCATTTTTCACAGGAATGGACAGAAAAACCCCAGTCCAAATTGTGAAACCAAATAGCCTGTATTTTGTGAATTGACGAGGTCAAGATGATAGCTAAACTAAGTAAGAGCGCGCAGTGTATGTGAGAATACATGAGCAGCTCGAACGCAGTTTAGCTATCATATAGGCCCGTCAATTCTCCAAAAGACAGGTTATTTGGCGGAGAGACAGGGATTCGAACCCTGGAAGGGGGATTACCCCTTAACGGTTTTCAAGACCGCCGCATTCAACCGCTCTGCCATCTCTCCGAACCAGTTCAAACTTGCCGATAGTCAATATCCGACAAATCCGAAGCGAAGCATAGCGTATTTCTACAAAAAGCGAAAGGATATAGGGACAATGGCTTACAAACTGGCTAAGAAACTTTCCGTCTAAGCGAAAATGGCGGTAGACGCACAGCTTATTTTACGAAGCGCTCCATCAAAACCAACTATCAGGACGCGGCCTTTTGCTATTTGATTCAAAGTCAGGGCCAGCACTCTCATCTCTAGGGCGCTTGGGTCTCTTCGGGGTGTATACACCACCAAAGATATCATCAAAGTTAGCTGCATCCTGCGTACCAAACGTGTAACACTCAACCGGGGGCTTTTTCTCAACAGCAACACGCACCGGACGAACGGGACTAGGCTGCACAAACACCTTATAAAAAGTATTAGGCGATTCAATATAAGATAAAGCCTCATCAACAGACATACGATTCACTGGGTGATCCGCAGTTAAGCCCGCTATCAAGCCATCAATGTCTCCCCTGCTAGCCGCGTCAAGGCGCGAACAACAGGCGACTTTAAGCTCTCTCAAGGTCGCACCAATCGCATAGATATCGGTCTTTTCTGAGTATTCTGGAATAGCGTCAGACTGGCAGTCTCGTTCAAAAATATTGATGCCTCTACGGGATAAATCATCCCGAAAAGAATAACCTGGTATAGTGCTCACGCTAGAGTGAACCACTCGAATATATTCAGGTGGGATATAACCAAGTGTCCCCACCATGCCCCTGAACTGCGATCCTATTCTGAAATCTTTGAAATCTAGCGCACTACCATAATCTAAGAGGTTAACCGCTATTTCTCCAGTATTAGGATCGAGATTAACACACATATTCGGTGGTTTTATATCACGATGAATAAAACCACGCTGATGTAATGCATCAGTAGCCTTCAGTAAACTACTTGCCACGGCAAAAAATTGTTCGGCAGACAGTGCTTTTTTATGATCAATCCAATCCGTTAACTCTACACCTGGCTGACGAGGCACAATCATGCATCGCTTTTTAGGGCTGCTATGCGAAGAAACATTCTCACGGAACGTCTGAAACAATGTCACCGTAGAATCCCCCCAAACCTTAGCTTCATGCTTAACCTGCCACACTGCTGATGTCTTATAACTCTCAACACGGGACGAGAATTTGCTTGGCGATCTAGCTCGCTGCACCGGGTATCTAGCCTCAAGGAAGGCTCTGATCTTTTGACGTGACTTGACAACTTTCATACCAAGCTGTTTCTCTGTTTTTTTTGCCCAAGCAACACTCACGGCACCTGTCCCCTGATTCCTTGTCAGCACAATCCTTCTAAGCGGTTTAAAAGAACTGAAGGAACCAGCCATCTTCTTCACCGAAGCATCAAGCTTGCCATTCAGGATCGCGTAATATTGATGCTTTACTCGAATCACAGAAAAAGGAAGTTGACGTGTATCTATACGTCGAGCGGAATCGACAATATGGGTATAAGCCTTCTTCGCGGCATCCCAATAGCCAGTATCGCGTGTTGCCTCATCAGGGCGGTAACGATAGAACTTACTGTGTGTATCATCTGTCTTCGCTAACTGCTCACAGACAGCCGCAACCGACCGCGCAATGGCAGCAAGCGCTCTATCAGCTTTTGCGCCAAAAATGACATCCTTAGAATTAGGCATAGCACATCCTTATTTTTATTATTAGACTAGCGGCACTTTACCACCAAATAAGACGATAAATCAATCGATTTACCAATAAAAAACAGTTTTTTTTAGCGATCCCCACAATCACGCTGTTGTATCAGTATAATACAGACAGATTAAGGAATTATGAAGAGCCGCTCAACTATCATGAGAATACCCTCTTGGCTTATGGTATAGTGAGTACTGAACTTTATATGGAGCACTTTTTATGCAAATTAGAGAACAAACTGTCACACCTGCGACAGGTTTACTTCGCACACACACTGTTTTACGTAACACTTACTTATTACTTGGACTCACCTTAATTTTTAGTGGATTCACCGCTTGGTTTTCAGTAAAAAGTAACGCGCAACCTGGCATTATTTTATTTCTAATTGGCGCTTATGGTTTAATGTTTCTAACGAATGCCTTGCGCAACAGCCCTTGGGGCGTACTCTCTGTTTTCGCCTTTACAGGATTCATGGGTTACACCTTAGGCCCGATACTTAATATGTTTTTGCACAAATACCTCAATGGCGCGGAACTCATTATGACAGCACTCGGTGGCACTGGTGCGATTTTCTTATCGCTATCCATTTATGCCTTAACCACGCGCAAAGACTTTAGTTTTTTATCTAACTTCATTTTTGCTGGTTTTATTGTTTTATTAATTGCGATGGTTGCAGGAATATTTATTCACATGCCAGCATTGCAACTCATGATTTCTGCGGGTTTTATGCTGTTTTCTTCCGCGGTGATTTTGTTCCACACGGGTCAAATCATTCATGGCGGCGAAACTAATTATATTATGGCAACCATTACTTTGTATGTTGCTTTGTATAATTTATTCTTGAGTTTATTACAATTGCTCGCTGCTTTCAGCGGTCGTGATTAAGCGTCAACTTTTAACGAAAAAGCGCCGCTGGACGTAGGTCTAACGGCGCTTTTTTTTGCCTTAGCTACCATTTATATGGTGTGACGGCGTTGTAATGTTGTAAACACTCCATCGTCAGATGCATCATCATCAGACTTATCATCTAATTGCTCACTGACAAGCAGTAAAGCATCCTCAACCTTCATACGCTGATTGGGATCAGCGTGCATGAGTCCCTTTATCAAGTTCTTCGCACTCGACACCTCGCAACCGTCATTGCAGTCATCTTTGCTCATTGATATATCACAGCAAGATTCAATTGCCCCTTTCAGGCACTTTCCAATCGCATATAAGTCCATTCCCGTTGAATATGGAAGAATAGATGGCTCAACATTCAAATCCCGCACAAATAATTTATGATTCTTCCCATCAAAACGCGGGACATGTTCATAACCCAAAGGCGCTTCCTCAGTATTAGGAATGGTCCGAACATATTCTGGTGGAAGATAATTTACTGTCCCTGCTATTTTTTTGCTACTTAGCGCTTCACTAAGCGCCTCTCTCGTATCTATCGACAAACCAAAATCAATAATCTCTGCATCCAACCTATTAACATACGAAATTTGAATATTATCTGGTTTAATGTCACGGTGAATGATGCCAGCAGCATGAAGACGATGTACAGAGATCAGTAAACTCTCAGCTAACATAAAGAAATCCTGCAGAGACATCTCTTCAGCCCCTCTTATCCACTCCGTCAGTTTATCACCACTCTTCCAGGGAACAAGTACGCGTTTTTTAGGCGGCTTTGTCCGTACGCCTGATACACTTGCATGTTTTGTTGTGAAAAAACGTGCATACTCACCTAAACGAGTCCAGACTGTTTCTTCATTTTTAAGTTGCTTGCCAGCCTCATTATTTTTTTTCACGGCTTTTTGGTATGCAAGAGAATTTGAATCTTCATTTTCATCCCCCGGCAACAACGCTTCTAAGGTCTTCGCAACTTTCATGCTAGTATCGCACCTTCTAGACCACGTAACCGACGTAAAATCAGGTGTTATTTCCAATTCTCGTAATGGTTTAAATTGACTAAATTCGCCCTGCCTTTCTTTTAAGGAAGGATCCATTTTTGAATTCAGAATGGCATAAAACTTGTTGTCCACAAAAATAATGGAAAATGGAATCTTGCACGTATCCATATTTAGCTCTGGCTCAACAATGTGAACATATGCCTTTTGGCTATCAACCCAAGAACCGCTCATTAGCCTTTCTTCACCTGGACGGTAACGGTAAAATTTATTGTACTCAGCATCTACTTTACCTGCCTCATGCAAAGCAGCACAGGCAACCAAAACAGAGGGCGCTATGGCATCCAAAATATTATCAGCGTTTGGGCCAAAGATGGGATCTTGATTTTCATCAGCTAGTGGCATCGTCAGTCTCTTTTTATCATTATTAAGGGCGCATGCTAACATGAATATAGCGCAATAATCAATCAGACCTTATGTTGCGCAGCCCGCGGCAAAGCCCGATGCCCAGGCCCACTGAAAATTATAACCACCCAGCCAACCCGTCACATCCAGCACTTCGCCAATAAAATACAAACCAGGGACTTGATTGCTCTCAAAGGTCTTAGAAGAAACTGCGCGACAATCCACGCCACCTAAGGTGACTTCCGCCGTGCGATAGCCTTCCGTGCTATTCGGTTGAATCTGCCATTGCTGGAACTGCGCAGCTATTTTCTCAAGCTGTTTATGAGGATGCAGCTGTAACTGATTGTTTTTATTAGATTCACCAAGAAATGTAGCCACCAGACGCTTGGGTAGCAGCTGATTCAACACCGCAGACAGCCTTGCGGTTGGCTGCTGGGTTTGTGCTAGCGTCAGGTGCTCAAGGAGATCAATATCCGGCAATAAATCAATGGTAATTGTTTCTCCGGCTTGCCAGTATGAGGAAATCTGTAAGATAGCTGGCCCACTTAAACCACGATGTGTGAACAGTAATCCTTCTCGGAATTGGCGTTTTTTGCAACGGACTGTGGCCTCTAAGGAAATACCGGGCAAAGGCGCCAGCCGCGCTTTATCTTGCGTATGCAGCGTAAATGGTACCAAACCAGCCCGCGTTGGTAGCACGGGGATCCCAAATTGCTCTGCCAACTGATAACCAAACGGCGTCGCCCCCATGGTGGGGATGGATAAACCGCCCGTCGCAATCACGAGAGATGAAGCCGTCCAAGTCCCTTGATTCGTTTCCACCACGAAATGTTTATCCGCGTGTTGCGTAATATTTGTGATGCTCGTCTCTAGCTGGATAACGGCAGAGGCCGCCTCACATTCCGCGAGTAACATTTGCAAAATATCTTTGGACTTATTATCACAAAATAATTGCCCCAATGTTTTCTCATGAAAAGGAATGTTGTGCTTTTTCACTAGCGCAATAAAATCTGCTGGCGTATATCGACTTAAGGCCGATTTGCAAAAATTAGGATTACCCGAAATAAAGTTTTCATGCGTGACCGATAAATTGGTAAAATTACAACGCCCGCCACCCGACATTAATATTTTTTTGCCTGGCTTATTGGCATGGTCCAGCACCAACACACGCTTGCCCCGCTGCCCTGCGGTGATCGCACACATCAAACCCGCTGCACCTGCACCAATAATGAGGACGTCAATGTGGTTTTTAGAGGCTATAGACATGAAAATCCGTAATATTATCAGAAATGTAGAAAATCCCCCCCCTATTTCCTACACCTCGTGTATATTTTATGGGGGTTATTTAGATCCTATCGCAGCCCATGAAATCCTGGAGGACTTTAGGTACAGCAATACTGCCATCAGCTTGCTGATAGTTTTCCATCACGGCCACTAATGTACGGCCAACGGCCAAGCCAGAGCCATTGAGAGTATGCACCAAGGCGGGCTTACCTGTCGCAGGATCACGCCAGCGCGCCTGCATACGGCGTGCCTGGAAGCTTTCCATGTTCGAACAAGAAGAGATTTCTCGATAGGTTTGCTGCCCCGGCAACCACACTTCTATGTCGTAAGTTTTTGCGGCAGAGAAACCCATATCGCCCGTGCAGAGTGCCATCACACGATAAGGTAATTCTAATTGTTGTAACACCGTTTCTGCATGTTGCGTGAGTTGTTCTAAGGCTGCGTAGGAATTTTCTGGCTTCACGATGTGAACCAATTCCACTTTTTCAAATTGATGTTGACGAATTAAGCCACGCGTATCTTTACCGTATGACCCCGCTTCACTACGAAAGCATGGTGTGTGCGCTACATATTTTAAAGGCAATTGATCCGCTTCAATAATGGTATCACGCGCTAAATTTGTCACAGGCACTTCCGCCGTCGGAATTAATACCAGTTCAGGATTAAAGTCTACTTGGAAAAAATCATCCGCAAATTTAGGTAGTTGCCCTGTGCCGACTAAGGCTTCCCGGTTAACCAAGTAAGGCACATACACTTCTTCATAGCCATGTTGCTCTGTGTGCAGGGTCAGCATGAATTGCGTTAAGGCACGGTGCAACTTAGCCAATTTATTTTTCAAGACAACAAACCGTGCACAACTTAATTTTTTAGACGCCGTATCAAAATCCAACTCTCCCGTAGCCTCACCCAAGGCCACATGATCTTTGGGATCAAATTCAAATTGGCGTGGTTCACCCCAGCGACGTACTTCAATATTTTCTTCTTCTTTCTCGCCAATAGGTACCGAGTCATGAGGCACATTCGGGATCTCTAACATGACTTCTTTTAACTGTGCTTGCACCGCATGCAAATTTTCTTGTGTTTGTTTAAGCTTTTCGCCTAACTCACCCACTGCCGCCAAGAAAGGCGCCGCATCTTCGCCCTTCGCTTTCGCCTGCCCGATGGCTTTGGAGCGAGTATTTCGTTCGCTTTGCAGGGTTTCTGCCTCAACTTGTAAGCCTTTGCGCTGTTTTTCTAGCAGTGCCAATTTGGCAACATCCAGCTGGTAGCCGCGTGTTTCTAGACGTGTCGCAATGGCTTGTGGCTCATCGCGTAAGCGTTTGGTATCAAGCATGGTGAAAAAAACCTAATTGTCGTGAGAATGGGTGCTATTTTACCGCATCATCCAATTGTCGCAAGTGGGCCAGTTTGTCCGCGATCTTCTTTTCTAGGCCGCGAGGCACGGGTTGGTAAAAGCGTTTGTTTTTTAAAGCATCTGGGAGGTATTGTTCGCCAGCGGCATAGGCTTCAGGCTCATCATGGGCATATCGATATTGTTTGCCATAATCGAGTTGCTTCATTAATTTAGTCGGCGCATTACGTAAATGCAGCGGCACATCAAGCGATCCCGATTGTTTAACCACTTGCATCACTTGATTAAATGCCGTGTACACCGCATTGCTTTTTGCGCAACTTGCTAAATACATCACGGCTTGCGCGATAGCAAGCTCCCCCTCGGGACTACCCAGACGTTCGTAAGTGTCCAACGCATTCAGCGCAATCGTTAAAGCACGTGGATCCGCATTCCCAATGTCTTCACTCGCCATGCGTAATACACGACGTGCAATGTACAAAGGATCACAACCGCCATCAAGCATACGACACAGCCAATACAGCGCACCATCCGGCGAAGAACCACGCACGGATTTATGCAGCGCAGAAATTTGATCGTAAAAAGCTTCACCGCCTTTATCAAATTGCCGGAAACTGCCGGTTAAAACATTATCTAATACAGCATCAGTAATATTTTCATCTTCCGCTAACTCCACCGCTAGCTCTAAAAGATTTAAGGTCCGCCGCGCATCGCCATCAGAAAAATCAACCACGCGTTTACGTAATTCAGGTTCGCATTGAATCGCTGGGTATTCACTTTGTAAAGCATGGTCGATGATTTGCAATAAGGCTTCTTCATCTAAACTTTTTAATACATACACTTTTGCACGTGACAACAATGCATTATTTAATTCGAATGAGGGATTTTCTGTGGTTGCACCAATTAAGGTGAGCACGCCCTCTTCCACATGCGGCAAAAAGGCATCTTGTTGTGATTTATTAAAACGATGGATCTCATCAATGAATAATACCGTTGATTGATTGTAAGCTTTCGCACGATCTTCCGCGCGCGCCACCACGGCGCGCACATCTTTCACGCCGCTTGATACGGCAGACAAGGTTTCTAGTTCAGCATTGGCCTTGCTAGCGAGTATTTTTGCTAAGGTGGTTTTTCCTGTGCCCGGTGGGCCCCAGAAAATCATGGAATGCAATTCGCCACGATCGTAAGCCACGCGCAGTGGTTTTCCTGGTGCGGTTAAATGCGATTGGCCAATATAATCATCGAGAGTTTCTGGGCGACAACGGGCAGCCAAGGGTTTCATGAAATGCCTGCTTTCAAAATGTCATGCATATGGATGGCACCTTGCGGTTTACGATCTGCATCGACAATCACTAAAGATGTAATTTGTCGCTCATTCATGACATGCAATGCATCAGCGGCCAAGGCATTAGCATCAAAAGTTAAGCCTTGTCCTTTTTTTGCGTCGATGATTTTTGTTTGATGAAAGTCCATGTTTTCTTCAAGACAGCGCCGTATATCACCATCAGTAAAAACACCTTGCAGTGCACCCTTTTCGTTAACAATCGTTGTAAAACCCAGCTTTTTATCGCTCATTTCAATGAGTGCTTGCATCACCGTCGCATCACCCTGCACAATCGGCAACTGTTTACCCGTATGCATTAAATCTTTCACGCGTGTTAACAAGCGACGGCCTAAACTGCCATCAGGATGCGCACGGGCGAAATCAGCTTCATTAAAGCCTCGCGCTTCTAATAAACTTAACGCTAAGGCATCACCCATCGCTAAGGCTGCTGTGGTGCTGGACGTTGGCGCTAAATTTAATGGACACGCTTCACGATTCACACTGACATCCAAATTAACCGTCGCGCGTTTAGCTAACACTGAATCGGCATCACCGGTTAGCGTAATCAATGGCACACCGAAATCTTCAATCAAAAATAAGATGTTAACAATTTCTTTGGTATTACCCGAGTTGGAAATCGCGATCACCACATCACGTGTTGTCACCATCCCCAAATCACCGTGCCCTGCTTCAGCCGGATGTAGAAAGAAAGCTGGCGTACCTGTGCTGGCAAACGTTGCTGCTAATTTTTGTGCGATATGACCTGATTTGCCCATACCGGTGAGAATCACCCGGCCCTTGCAATCCAGACAGTGCTGACATGCCTTGGCAAATTGATCGTCAATACGACTTTTGAGATCAGCAACGGCATTTGCCTCTGCATCAATCACCGCCTGACCCGCTTTTATGAGTTGTTTTGTATCCATAGGAGAAGAATAACAGAAAATACTTTGCTACGCAGCCACCATCGATTACCATGACGCTATGAATAAGGTCATCCCGCGCTTGACGCGGGACCTCCTGCAGCCTAAAGCGTACTTTGTAGGAACCTGACGGAGCCCCCAGGCTTGTAAGAACTCACAATTTCGATGATAGCCTGATCGCTGCTGCTCTTTCATAAACCGTCGGCGGCAAGGATAGCCGCCGTCGAGCGCCAGGGATGGATTTATGCGTGTTTATGAAAGAGCAGCAGCGATCAGGTTATAAATTTATTTGAAGGCTTATATAACGCATCATGACAGCAACAACAATTCCCGATCAACACATCCGTGAACAGGCACTCGATCCGACGCAGTCTTTTATTGTCCAAGCACCAGCCGGCTCAGGAAAGACTTCCTTGCTCACACAACGCTTCCTACGGCTGCTAGCAACCGTCAATCAGCCCGAATCCATTGTTGCGATTACTTTCACCCGCAAAGCGGCAGAAGAAATGCGGTCACGCATTATTGAGTCGCTGCAATCTGCCACGGAAGCAGAACCCGAGAGCAGCTACGCCAAACAAACCTGGAAACTGGCAAAGAAAGCACTGACGCAAGATCAAGAAAACGACTGGCAATTATTGAAAAATCCTAATCGCCTAAATATTCAAACGATTGATGCCTTATGTGCACGCTTGACCCAAGCCATGCCGATTCTGTCGCGCTTTGGTGCGAATCCACGCATTAGCGATCAACCACAGCGCTTGTACCAGCAGGCGGTGCATCAAGCCTTACAGCATTTTTCGGATGATTACTATCAGGAGACCCCGGGTCAAGCCCGGGGTGACAGTGTTCACAATGCCTTCACAGAAATCCTTCTGCACCTCGACAATAATATCATGGTGTTCGAGCGCCTCATGGTGCAACTGCTCGCGCGACGTGACCAATGGCTACCTTATCTCTTGGGCGATCATCAAGAAGAGGTGCTCACACACAGCTGGCAGCAACTCATCACCGATCATATCACTCAAGCATTTGAGCTCATCGATAATGAAAGTAAAAACACACTGGCAACACTAATCGAATATAGCCAAACACATCTCGGCAATGATACACCTAACATTGATTTCTCCACACACACGACATGGCAACACATCGCCAGCATCACACTCACGAAAACAGGCACATGGCGAAAAAGTATCGACAAACGCACAGGATTCCCGGCGGCCTCTTCATTTAAAAATAAAGAAGAAAAAGCGATCGCCAAACAAATGAAAACTGATTGGTCTGAATTATTAGAATCATGCCAAGAAAAAACACATTTACAATCACTGCTTGCCGATCTGGCGCGCCTCCCTTGCGATATGCAGGGCGCACAATGGCCCATTCTGCAATCAATGATGGCGATGCTTCCCTGTCTTGCGGCAGAATTAACCCTAGTTTTTAAGCAACACAGTGAAGTCGACTTCACAGAAATCACACTGCGTGCGCTAGATGCGCTGGGTGATGATATGCAACCGACGGATTTAGCACAACGCTTAGATTATCAGCTACAGCATTTATTGATTGATGAGTTTCAAGATACCTCACAAAGCCAATTTCGTTTGTTCGAAAAATTAGTGGCGGCCTGGCAACCTGATGATGGCCACTCCTTATTTTGTGTTGGCGATCCGATGCAATCGATTTATCGTTTTCGTGAAGCCGATGTCAGTTTGTTTTTACGTGCACAAGTGTGTGGCATTGGACCTGTCTTTTTAAACCCACTGACCCTCACCGTCAATTTTCGCTCACAAGCCGGACTCATTGATTGGTTTAATCAAACTTTCTTAAAAAGTTTCCCTACGCAAGATCGTTTGGCACATGGCGCAGTCCGCTACACACCTGCAATCGCCATGCGTGAAGCGGTAGACCACGCTGTGCACGTCATCCGGACCGACGAAGAAACAGCTTTATTGCTTCGCTACTGTCATCAACATCAGCAAGAAAACCCAGAAAAAAGCTTGGCGATATTAGTGAAATCACGCAGCCACCTTATGCAGCTATTGCCGGCACTCCGTCAAGAAAATATTGCGGTACAAGCGGTAGAATTAGAATACCTGGCTGATCGCCCTGCTTTACAAGATATTATGTCACTGGCACGCAGCATCAATCATTTAGGTGATCGTTTAGCTTGG
>BQJM01000026.1 GCA_021604705.1 marine bacterium B5-7
TAAGCCTTTGTCATTTGCATATTGATTTTTTAGCGATGTTGCATCGTTACCAAGTTCTGATTGAAAGTCTTGTTCGGCACCTTGTATCTTCGTATTTAGCTGTTGTGTTTGCGCTGCATTCAATGACATCGTTTGCTCATCTGCACCCAAGCGCGTATTTAACTGGGCCTTATCACTTTGAAATTGCGCACTCAGTGTTTGCGCGTCTTTCTTCAGTTTGTCACCCATTCCTGTGGGCAGGCTGTCTGCATTATTTGCAATACTTTGTGTGTTTGTTGCGATATTCGCTGTGTTTGCATCAATAGCTTGCGTATTTTTAGAAATGTCCGCGTCATGCTGGGTAAGTGTATCTTGATTCTGATCAATACTACTTTGATCCTGTGAAATAGCGTAGCTATTACTATAAATAGCTGCAGCATCCTGTGACAAATCTGTCGTGTTCGTACCAATCGCTTGCGCATTATCTTGGGCAAGTTGCGACACTGAATTAATCGAATTATTCACTGCTGTATCAAAGGATTGTTGCTCCTGCGCAAAGCTGGCAACCACACCCTCATAATAAGCCGGCGAATCATGATAGTTAGCAATCTCTGTATCAGAGCGCACGCCCTGCGCGGAAGCAAGCGCGCTTAAACTATTATTTAAGGCTGCAATACCTGGGTTGTCTTTCACTGCATTCTTCGACCCAAGCGCAGCAGCGCCACTACTAACCTGTCCTTTCACCACCGAACCATTTAATTGAACATCCTGGATTGCACTCTGATTGCTGCGTATATTTGTCTGATCCAATTGCTGTTGGTCCGACAGTTGAGTGTAGTCCATATTCAGGTCACCAACGACTTCACTTGTTTTATTATTGTATCCCGCATTCAATACCTCACCTACCGCTAACGCCTCCACAATATCATTCATTTCTTGCATGTAATTCTTTACGCCAGTCACCGCAGCCTGGGAACCCGCGTGCGCACTGGCATAACTATCTAATGCAGCCGTATTGTTCGTCCAATCAGTTTTTAATTGTACAGAGATAGGAGTCAGCTCATCCAACTCCGCTGCTAGTTGTGGATCTTGCTGCAAGACACTTTCTAGTTTGTTTGAGATAGCGCCGACAATTCCCTTAAGCTTTTTGTTTTTATTGGTCGCAGCAGCTGGTTGCACGCAAAGCGCACCCAGCGACACCGCTAACATCATTCTGGTGAGTTTAGAAAGTTGCATATCATTCCGTCCTTTATATTATGCTAACATAATATATCCAAGGACATTAGAAAGGAGTTGAGAAATTTCCTATCAATCAATGCTTCCCATGATTTTCTTGGTTAACCGCATTGGTATAACCTTTCAGAACAACAGCCATTCGTGCATCCAGCGGTGCCATCGCACGATGTTCGCGCACCAAATCTACGCCATCTGCATTTTTAGGGGTGCTATCCGTATTCACTGCATTGGTATTCACAGCATCCGCATCAGGCCCCATATATTGATGTAAGCCACTATTTTCTAATGGTTGATCATAGCGTTGTTGTGCTGCCTCTAATTCTTGCATGAGTTGATGCACCTTCGCCGTCATCGCGATATTATGTAATTGCACCTGAAGCATCTGAATATGTATGGTTTTTTTGTTCTTCTTGTTTAATGTCAATAGGTTATTTTTTATCGAAATAGCTTGAACTTTTAAGCTATGTGCATCCGACGCCGCTTTTGTCTTGAGCGTATCGACTAACGATAAGAGTGCCGTTTTGGCGCTTGCTGCAATCGTGCGATCCGCAATAACCACATCAGACAGTTTTGCTAATGCCTGTTCATTCTGCTGGACAGCCTTTGTTACACCAGGTTCCAAGGTATTATTATAATAATTTGTCCAAAGCGCATCGGGCGTCTCTTTTTCATTGGCTTCTGCCTGTTTGAGCTCAGCTTTTAGCGCCGCGAATTTCTTTTGCAGACCCGATTTTGTCAGCGTATCACCCTTCAAATTAAGATATTCTGCTTCATTTTTCTCAATGTGGGTTTGATTATCTTTGAGTTTTTTATCAAGCGCCTGCCCCTGTGCATTTGTCATTAAGTTATTAGTCACAGCTTGATATTGCGTCACGTTATTTTGTAATGTTGTTTTGTTAGCCGCAATCTGTGCGGTATCTGTTGCCGCCATTTGTTGTCCCGCTTGGACTTCATGTTGTAATTGATGATAAGCACTAACCGCTGTCGAGTCGGTTGTCTTAATCGCACCCACCAACGCTTCATCCGTATTGTAAGCAGCGGATGCATAGTTAGCGATCTCTGGCAAACTCGCTTGGGATTCCATGTGCAGTAAACTAGGATCTGAGGCCAGTGCAGGATTATTATCATAACCGCCACCGGGATGCTGTAGATTAAATCCTTGACCCACCGTTGTTGCGAAGCTCTTAATCGCTTCAGTAGCTTGATAAAGATTGTTGGGTATCGGTGCAGGCGGTGGCGCTGCAAATAGTTCTGGCGCTACCGCATAGATCTGACTGGTTGGCAACGTGAGCAACTTAATCCGGTTGCTGTGGTCCGTGTTTGCTGGGAACAGTGCCTGTAATGTAGCCGTCCCAGGCAACCCCTGTATCGAGTGACTCTTCTGCGCGGCTGACAGTGTTTCATAGGGTGGTAGTAAATTTTTCATCGCCGGCGTTATCGGAAACTTCTCTACTGGTGCTGCTGGTGGAGGTGATATCTTCAATTTCGCGGCTTGATACTCAGCGGGGGTCATCAGCTCAGCAACCAGCTCTTTCCAGTCATGGCGTGCCGCTAACTGCTCATCAGTCAACGCCTTTTTGCCGGAGGATGGTGATAATACCAACGGCTGATCAGGCAAACCTTTCGCTTGACGTGCAGCAGCCGACACATCATGCACCGCAGTATCCGCGAATGTTAGTACAGCCAACTCTCTTGCTGTTTTGTTTACAGTCTCTAAGTCACCCTGCAAATGTTGTGCATAGGCAAGATCTTGAGGGTTACTTAAGGCATCCATTGCTGTCGTTAAGTTCGTCCAGTCTTGGTTCATTGTGTCAGAGAAAATATGATATTCAGAAAACTCCTCCGCCAAGTCTTGATCTTGACTCAATAAATTTTCTAATTTTGATGCGATAGAATCCGCTGCTGGTTTTTTCTTTTTTCCGGCATCCGCGAAACCACTTTGCATCACCAAAGAAAGTGTTATCAGAGCAAATAGAGGTTTTATCTTCATATTCATCATCATGAACCTTGGTTAATCTCGACTATGTCGCTGTTGATTGATTTGTGCGGAATACCCTTTCAGCATGACCGCATTACGTGCATCCATTGGCTTGCTCGCACGATGGTCGCGCAATAAATCAATGCCACCTTCGTTTGGCGCACTATCTGTATTCGTACCATTCGTATCAATCACCGCCTTTGCATTACCCATGTATTGATGTCTGCCGCCAGTCACAATCGATTGATCCAAAGCACCTTGATAACTTGTCATCGCTTTCACGGTGTTTTGTAGGCGCTTTGCGAGTGCGACGTTATGCTGGCTAATGGCATTAATTTGCTTTTGGGTCGCATGCAAATCTTGCATGCTTAACTGCGTACCCGCTGCAGCCATCCCATTGAGTAATTGGCTCAATTTAGCATTACTATTTTTTAGATCATCGCGCATCGTTGATAAGCCATGAAGATAAGATTTATTCGTTACGAGGAAATCATGTCCACGATTTAAGGCATCGATCCCTAGGGCTTTTATCAAATTCTCATTATGAGAAATCACTTGCTTAGTCACCAGAAAATTACGCAGCGTTCCCTGCAAGGTGTTATGCGTCAACAATCCCGCTTTCATTTGCGTCAGATCTTGCGTTAACGTAGCTTTAGCTGATTTCACTTGCGCATCCGTTAATTTTCCTTCTTGTTTCAGCAAAGTGATTTTAGCAGACACTTGTTTTTCTTTGGCACGAACAGCATCTGAATTTTTAACAAGGAATGCTTGCAGTACTTCCAAATTCGTTTTGTCTTTGAAATCGCCCTCCAACTGAATTTTTTTCATCGCAAGCTGACTCAATTTCACTTGCTTCTTCTGAATATCACTGAGGTTGCCAGTCGCATGATTCAAAGCCGTACTATCCTGTGCTAATGCCTGCTGGTATTTTGCATTGTCTTGTTGATTTAAGTATGTCTGGTTAATGTTCTCTATTTTACTTGACACAATATCATTCCCGGCCGTATCCAAGGTAATATTTGACTGTGTTTTCCGAAGCGCTGCATTATCTCTTGATAATACACCCTGTGCTTCTTGATAAGTTTCTTCAAGTCCCGCAGCGTTATAGACTTCTTTTAATATCGCATCCACATCAAACGCGGATGCTGCCTGCACAAACTTGTAGGTCTGAAATGACATAGGGAGATTGTGTGGATTAGCCAATTCTTCGGCTCTTACCGCGCCTGCCAAGGTTTCTTGCGTTCCCAAGAAAGCTGCTTGCGTCGTCGCATTAAATTGACTTGTCGAGGAAGTTAACGCTTTTGCATCAGGGTCAAGTAGTGCTGACATGCTATAAAAATTCTTTTTATTCGCGCCAAGTGCATTTTCTTCTGCTGTCTCATATTCAGCACTCAATGCTGTCATAATTTTCTCAGCATCCTGTTCGTACGCGGTATTCTCTAAAGTAACGTCAGCACTTCTACTATTATTCAGCATCGCAAATGCTGTCAATGCAGCAGCCGACTGATTAATATCATTTAAATAGGTATGTAATGCTTCTTTATAAGCTGATTGCTGAGCTGCCTGGGCATCTGTCCCAGCCGTTTCATTATTCACCTCAGTCCAATCTGACTTCATCTGTGACAACCAGTTTTGAAAATCTGGCTCATTTTCCAAGGTAGATAATTCTTGCTGAATTAAACTCTCCAGCTTATTCGTATTGGCATTTTGCCCCGGTTTCTTTTTCTTAGTCGCATCAGCAAAGCTTAACTGTGTTATCAGCAATCCAGCTAAAATAGAAAAAATGATGCCGTATTTCTTCTTCATGATTAGTTACCTTCTCGACGTTGGTTCAATGCATCACTATAACCACGTAGGCTAGCTGCATCACGGACATTCGCGGGCTTTGTCGCTTCATGATCACGAAGCAAGTCAACTTTATGCTTACTATACAAGCCTAAGGCATTCTCTGAATCCAAAGGATTATCGCCAATTGCTGCCATATCATCTTGCATAAACTGATGCCCATGCTGCGCTTTCATCGCTTGATCCATCGCAAGCTGAGGATCTGCCCAAGCAGAGATAAAGTCTTCTAATTTCTCCGCAAGCCTTGCATTACTCGCTTTCATTGCAGCCAGTTGCTGGCTCGCCAATTGCATGTTCTTTTGATTAAGCGAAACATCTTGCTGTCCCATTTTCATGAGAAAGTTCGTCAATGATATTTTATCATTGGTTGCCTGTGACTCTAAGGCCGTCAGCTGCAACTTTAGGGCATTACGATGCGCAACCGATAAGGCTGTGGCATTTTTCACATCTGCCTGCAGGCGCGTAATCGTTTGTAAGTTTTTTGAAATAACTGCTGCATTGGCCGTAATCAAATGATTTAAGTCACTATTAATATCCTTGGCCACTGCACTGTTCTTCAGTTCATTGTTCAATTTTTCTTCTTGAGCTGAAAAAGTGTCGCTATCTGTCATATTACTGTTTAATTGATTAATCGCTAATTGATCTGCCGCAATCGTATTTTCTTGAGCCATCAGTTCGTTAATATCAGGTTGCGCCTCAGCGGTACTCACATAACCACTACCATCAAACTGCGTCTGAACTGCTTTAAGCTGCGCCTGAATTTGTTGTTGGTTAGTAACAAGCGCTGTTTGATTTTGTGTGTTGGTATCCATCACCTGTTGCTCAGTGGTTTCCAAGCCATTAATATCTGTCTGCACCATTCTCTTCGCCGTGCCGCCGCTTGGCGCTGTCAGCATATTTGCGATATCTTGATCAAGGGTATAAGTACCATAAACAAAATCTGCAGAAGCGCCATTGATAGAAGACTGTATGGCTTGCCAATTAGAGTTGGCTACATTTTCATTGTACCCTTGATTCGCTTTTAAAACCTGCGTCGCTTGATACAAAGACTCTCCCGTCTTTGTCATCATTTGGTTCGCGCTTGCATTGGAATCTAATGCGTCAGGAATATGGTACGTCACTGTATTATTCGCATTAGCCTGATCGCCCATGACACTGTTTGCACTACTCGCTGTGGCTTTCACAAGCTGCTGCAACTGCTGTAACTGCTGCAAGGTAGGTGGTGGCACTGCTTTTGCAGCGGCTTTTGCAGCGGCTGCTTGTTGTGCTGCCGCGGCGGCGGCTGCTTGTTGTGCTGCTGCGGCGGCGGCTGCTTGTTGTGCCGCGGTGGCTGCTGCTGCTTGTTGTGCCGCGGCGGCTGCGGCTGCTTGTTGTGCTGCTGCTGCGGCGGCTGCTTGTGTAGCCGATTCTCTGGCTGTGTTTACCTTTGTTAGTACAGCTTCTTTTACCTTTGTTGGCACAGCTTGCACAAGCGTCGCGGCATGTGATTTTTCTATCGTAGACACTGCATTTAACGCTGATGCTGTTTGATCTAACTCAGCCAAATAACCCGTCGCGCCAGCTTTCACGGCCTCTGGATTATTCGTCCATTCGCCTTGCATTTTCGTCAACCACGGCTGAAACATATTCAGCTCGCTCTGCAGATTAGGATCTTGCTGTAACAACGCTTCCAATTGATTTTCAATCGCAGCACGCGTTTTGGCATTTTTTTTCTTATCCGCGCCCGCCGAAAAACTGCTCGCTGACACAGACAAGGCTAACAACATGACGAATATTTTTTTGCTCTGTTGCCAACTTGCTCTCATACAGGCTCCTGGGGAAGACAGTTTCGGAAAAATTTCAATCAAAACAACGCTTCATTTAAGAGTAGTCTATATCGACCCCTTTGCAAAGCATGGTAGACTGTTCATCTAAAGGCATGACACACACAAGGAGCGCGTCGTGAAGTTCACCCTAAAAACTGTTTTATTTTCATCCATCCTTTGCTTAACATCTGCTGCCTATGCGGATTTCAGCATCAATGATGATGGGTCTCAAACTGCTCAAGCTGCACCGAGCTTTGCCCCAACAACGCCTGCTGCACGCCCAGCGCCAGCAGCACCTGCACCAGCCAAAAAAGTGTTTAAAAAACATGCTTATCCGCAGCTTACATCATCCGCTGATTCACAAGTTGCACTGCAACATAAAGTTGACGCCTTAAGCTCACAAGTTGAATTACTCCGTCGCCATGTGTTAGCGAAACATAATTTAGAAATGAGTAAAGCCAAACATCAAGTGGATGGTCGCTGGGCGGATAAATTAATTTTATCTGGCGCGCTAAATATGCAAATGATTGCCTCTAACCGTGCAAGTGAAAGTTCATTTGATACCGGTGCATCTAACAAAATGAACCTGGGTAGCGCGCAGTTAAATGCTAACGCGCGGATGTTGCCATGGCTCGGCGCCTACATGAGTTTCAATGACTCACCCGGCCAACCGAATACCTCGGGTGGTACTGGTGGCCTGGAAATTGAGCAAGCGTATTTCCATGTCGGTGATGTGAAAAAATCCCCGTTCTTATTAAATGTCGGTAAACAGTTCCTACCTTTTGCGGTCTACAAGCACCATCCTGTCACCAGTTCCACCACGCAAGTGCTCGATGAGTATGTGAAAGAAAGCGCCTCCTTAGGTTATATTTATAAGCAATTATTTGCGACCGTTTATATGTTTAGTGCGCAAGGTTCTTTAAATGCGCCTGATGCAGACAACACCACGCGCTTATTAGGTAATGGTGGTTTAGAAGTGGGTATGACGAAAATCGATAAGAAATTTGGTTATGACATGAGTATTGGTTATATCAATAACATGGCAGAAGCGAAAGACATTTATGCCATCGCACCGAAAACGCGTGGTCGTGTCGGTAACTTTGCAGGACACGTTTCCTTTAATGTGTACAACGTGAGTTTTGTCTTTGATGCGAGTATTCCTAGTCATGAATTTAATGTGAATGACATTACCTTTAATGGAGAGGGGGCAAAGCCTGAGGCATTCGCAACAGAAGTTCGTTATCACTTTGCGACGATGCAATTGTTCCCAAGCACGGTTGCTTTGGGTTACCAATGGACGAAAGACGGCTTGTTTATCAACTTGCCGAAACATCGTTATGTAGGAAGCTACACAGTCTACGTGAACCATTACTTAAATATTGTGATGGAATTCATGGCGAACAAAGATTATGACACATCAGATAGCAGTACCTACTTAAATAGTGAAGGCACCATGACTGCGAATACCGGTACAGGGCGGATGAATAATACGGGTATTATTCAGGCTGCGCTGCACTTCTAAGACAACCTGTCATCCCGGGCGGCTGTCTCCCCGGGCGGTTGTCTCCCCGGGCGGTTGTCATCCCGATCGGCTGTTATCCCAGAAAACATCCCACCGTCACCCCGGGCTTGACCCGGGGTCTCCTTATACCACTGCGGTGTTAGAGATAAATCCCGCCTCAAGGCCGGAATAACAACACATTTCTGCCAAAAATGGTTTTTTTTATGAATTTATAGAGATTGCCTTAAGGCAACCTTAAGCTTTCTTGTATATACTGAATCTACTGAAATGAATTTATTGGAGAATGACCATGGCTAATGATGATAAAAAACCTGCTAATCTTGAAGACGTGCTCGATCAGCATGAGGCAGAAAATCAAGCAACACCCCCTGCTGCTTCCGCACAACCAGCAGCACCGGACAACAACCCTGCCCCAGCCAACACGGACACTCCTAGACCCGCTCCTGAAGGCGGCGTTGTTGACGATGATGCTGAAGAAGAGAACGCAGCCAAGAAAAGCGACAAGCGCGCTGGCGAAGAAGCAATTAAGAACAGCAATGAAAAAACGTCATTAGCTGAGACAGGAAAACAAGCAGGCAATCAAAGATCTGGTGAGCCTCAGCGTCAAGTTCAAGATCTCAGTACTTATTGCGTACTAGATGATATTCCGCCACAAAAGGCTAGCGCCCTAGCCAGAATGCTAAAGAATGACATAAGAAACATTTCTAACAAACTAGACACTGCCATCAAAGTGGCAACATTTCCTCTACGAAAATCGGCAAAGCTTGGACTTGCTTCCACGCACAACCAAGCACTGACTAAATTTGGTGACGGTTTAGATAAGCTCTTACAAAAACCAACTGGCCTAATCGCTAAGGGCGCTAAAGAACTCTACCAAGGAAAAGACGGAAACAGTGGATTGAAAGGAGGTGTGAAAGCGCTCTTAAGTAAATTCGACATCAACCCCAAGCCAAATAAATCAATCCCCCCAGACCAACGCCGCACGCTGGCGGATCCAGCATTAAATGCAGCAAAAACGCCGGTGACTGCTGCCACTGATATGGCTGAAAAGAACGCGATAAATAACGGACCTAGTAGACCTGGTATTCAAGTAAAATAATCTTTGTGATCTCATCTCACCCCGGACTTACTCCGGGGTTTCTGTTTCATACAAACAGAAAATAGCTGCTAAGCGGTGGGGGGGCATATTTTATCCCTCCCAAAGCGATTGATAGCCCAGTCCGCTATTCCTTTCAAAAACACGCATGAATACCACACTTTAAACAATCACTGTTAAGCGGTGGGGGGCATATTTTCCAACTCGACAGCTGTCGCGTCGCTCCATTCGCAAGCCCTCGATCAGAACAGTGGCCATGCCACCCGTAAGGTATGAAATAGATCCCCGCGTGCAGTACTCGTACTGCAACACGGGTACCAGGTGAGACCAAGATAATTGTCTCGACAGTGTTGAGACAATATCTCTGTCAGGAAATTGTTTAGCAAACTTGATCATTCTAAAGAGATTAGGCCGGCTGTATCCCTTACCGAAAGAGAAGGTCAAATCTTTCGCCAGCACTGTTACAATTGCCTCACCATACTCCGCGCGATCTGATTTAAGCACTTCTTCGTTGATTCTCTTGCCAATCAACCAACATAATATTGCTTGAGTAGAGCTATACTCACGAGCAACATGGCCTCTCGCTTCATCAATTAATTTAGCAACATCATGAGTCAAAAGACGCTGTGGTACTTTATCTGTTGTTTCCATATTCTTCTGGACAGTTTTTTTGTTACGCATTTACTCCCTCCTTTTTTTTAACCTAGGAATCTCCGTTGAAGGCAACCAATGAGTGTAGCAAACTAATTTAGATGGCGTAATAAAAATTGTTATGCTCATTACTTTAAAAAACAGAAGCGCCCTAGGGGAAGAGCACTGAAAGCTATAAAGATCCCAGTCCGCTATTCCTTTCAAAAACACGCATGAAGCCATCCCTGGCGCTCGATGCCGGCATCCCTGCCGCCAACGGTTTTTGAAAGGAATCCCCTCCCGGGCTCTTTATCTTTTTCTGCAGTACTTACAGGAGATTCCGGCTCAAGGCCGGAATGACAATGTTCATGATGAAGAGTGGTGGCGGGGTGTTTTCCAAGAGACAGCGTGTCAAAGCACTGATCCCCGTGTTGCAGTACGAGTACTGCACATGGGGGAAGTATTTAATGACTTGCAGGTAACATGGCCACCTTTCTGATCGAGGGCTTGCGAATGGATCGACGCGACAGCTGTCGAGCTGGAAAATATGCCCCCCACCGCTCAGCAAAAGTCATTTCAGTTAAACGTCGTTTCAGTGGTAGGTGATGGAGACCCCGCATCAAGTGCGGGGTGACAGTGTAAACCGAGATGACAGTGGACTTGCCAACACATTACAACATCAACAAACTCGCATTCCCGCCGGCAGCTGTCGTATCCGTCGACACGGTACGCTCTGAGCACAAGCGGAATAAGTAATGCGGCCCGCCCGCTTTCGGGCCTGTACCTGATAAGCCTTCGCCGCCAAACGGTTGCACGCCCACCACCGCACCAATCATGTTACGGTTTACATAAATATTACCCACATGCACGCGATCACAAATGTATTGCACGGTTTGATCTACGCGGCTGTGAATACCCAGCGTTAAACCATACCCCGTTGCATTAATGTCATCGATCACGCGATCCAGATCTTTCGATTGATAACGAATAACATGCAAAATAGGACCGAATTCTTCGCGCTTTAATTGTGATAAAGATTCAATTTCTAAGGCTGTTGGCGCCATGTAAAATCCATGCTGACAAGCTGCCGGTAAACGAACCTGCGCAATAATTTTTGCTTGTTCTCGCATGGTTTCAACGTGTTGTTGCAGACCTTGTAAGGCTTGCTGATCGATAACCGGACCGACATCCGTTGCTAGCCATTGCGAATCGCCCACTTGGAGTTCCGCCATCGCACCTTGCAACATCTCAATCATTTTATCAGCCACATCCGCTTGCACGAATAGAACCCGTAAGGCAGAACAACGCTGCCCTGCGCTACCAAAAGCAGAGCGAACTACATCACTAACCACTTGCTCTGGCAAGGCTGATGAGTCCACAATCATCGCATTCTGGCCACCTGTTTCTGCGATGAATGGTACAATTGGGCCATCACGGCCCGCAAGTGTTTGATTAATGAGACGCGCCGTTTCCGTTGAACCCGTAAACATAATCCCGTTTACACGATTATCTGGCACCAATGTTGCACCAATCACGCTACCACGACCAATCAAACATTGCAGAACACCAGTCGGCACCCCCGCACGATGCAATAACTTCACGGCTTCAAAAGCAATTAAACTCGTTTGCTCCGCCGGCTTTGCAATCACCGCATTGCCTGCCACCAACGCTGCCGTCACTTGGCCTAAGAAAATAGCCAAGGGGAAATTCCATGGGCTAATACATAAAATAACGCCGCGACCATGCAAACTTAATTGATTGTCTTCACCGGTTGGACCAGGTAATACTTGTGGCCCTAAAGAAGCTTCCGCTTGCATCGCATAGTAATAACAAAAATCAATGGCTTCACGCACTTCAGAAATCGCATCTGACCAGGTTTTACCTGCCTCGCGAATCAGTATGCTCATCAAATAATTTTGTTCTGCATGCAATAACTCGGCCATTTTCCGCAAACACGTTGCGCGGTCAGCCACTGTTTTTCTTGACCATGTAGCGGCATTTTTTGTGGCAACCGTGATTGCTGCTTCAATTTGTACTTCATCTGCATGACTCACTTTACCAACAAATTGTCGGCGATCGATAGGACTAAATACGTCTTTCCATTCACCGGATTGTACAACACCATCAATAATAGAGGCTGCCTGTACTGTCGACTTCATGGGGAGATCCATCGCAACTTTCAGCGATTTCACCGTGGCACGATTGGTGAAATCAATCCCGTGTGAATTCACACGCTTCGGTTGATACAAGGCTACCGGCAAAGGGATCTGCGGATGCGGTTTCTGCGCTTCCGCTAGCAGTGCATGCATAGGATCTTCTATCAACGTACTCACGGGCAAACTATCATGGCTAATACGATTAACAAAAGAAGAGTTCGCACCATTCTCCAATAAACGTCGCACCAAATAAGGTAACAATTCTTCATGGCACCCCACAGGCGCATACAAACGACAAGGAATATCCAGGTTTTTTGGGCCAACAATATGTTCATACAAAACCGTGCCCATGCCATGTAAGGCTTGAAACTCAAAATCACGGCGATCGCCCGCCAAGTCCAAAATGGTCGCCACACTATTGGCATTATGCGTCGCAAACTGCGGATAGAAACAGGCGCCCTGCTGAAAAATTTTCTTTACGCATGCAATATACGAGACATCTGTCGTGCATTTTCGCGTATACACAGGATATCCGTCGTACCCCATTTCTTGTGCGTTCTTGATTTCACTATCCCAATAAGCCCCCTTCACTAAACGAATCATGAAAGGTTTTCCTTCCCGCTTAGCCATATCCGCGAGCCAATCAATGACGTAAGGCGCCCGCTTTTGATAGGCTTGTAAGGCCAAACCAAAACCCTGCCAGTTTTTAAAATCTGGATCGCAAAATACCGCTTCAATCACATCAAGTGATAAAACTAAACGCTCCGCTTCTTCTGCATCAATGGTTAAACCAATATTGAGATCGCGCGCTTTGATTGCCAACGCCTTGACACGCGGCACCAATTCTTTCATCACACGTTGGTATTGTGCTGGCTCATAACGTGGGTGCAACGCAGATAACTTAATCGAAATCCCAGGCCCATGCACAGGACCACGCCCCTGACTTGCCTGACCAATGGTATCGATCGCTTGACTGTATGCGTCAAAGTAGCGATCGGCATCCGCTTGTGTGTAGGCAGCCTCTCCCAACATATCGTAAGAAAATTGATAGCCTTGTTTTTCAAAAGATTGTGCACGCTTAACCGCGTTTTTAATGTTACGCCCCATCACAAATTGTTCGCCTAAGATTTTCATGGCTTGACTAACCATTTTCCGAATCACAGGCATACTGGTTTTTTGTAATAAGGTATTTAAACTGCCACCCACATTTTCTGCTTTAGGACGCAAAACTTTTCCCGTGAGCATTAAGCCCCAAGTCGCGGCATTCACAAATAGTGATTCGCTTTTTCCACTGTGTGCCGACCAGTCAGCCTTACCCATTTTATCTTGAATCAATTTATCAACTGTCGCTTGATCGGGCACGCGCAACATCGCTTCTGCCAAACACATCAACGCAATGCCTTCTTGGCTAGACAAATCATAGTGCGCCATGAAAGCATCCATACCGCCTTGTTTGGTACGCGCCGCACGAACTTGATGAACAAGCTGAGTCGCCTGTTGCTGAATACGTCGTAAGGCATCCGGGCTAAGCGCCGCCATTTGTAATAGCTGCTCAGCACACGTTGTTTCATCTTGGTGGGTCGCTGCAGTAATCGCATCACGCAACGGTGAGCTAGGATAAGTCGTTTGAATTAAAGTCATCGTGATACCCCTTAAATAGTTTCAAAGCACCGTTTGCCACTCCAGCCTTAAAGTTGCCATCCCGCGCCTGACGTGGGACCTCCATCAGATACTAATATGCTTACTAGTACTGCCAGGAGACCCCGGGTCGGCGCCCGGGGTGACAGTGGAAAAAAATGCCGGGGTGACAGTCAATAATATTCAGTTTATCAGTTTATGTGAGGAGATAGCTAGACATTGAAAGTCTGATAATGCGGCCCACCACCTGCCAACAAGCTAGCAGCCGTAGGCGTGACAATAATATCTTCCACATAGTCATCACCACCGATGTAGAAATTCACTGGCGCATCATAGAAAAATACCTGATCTTCTTCATCCCACTGCGGATTCAAATCTTGCGCCTCAGGATCGTGTATAAGCTCGCGCATCAAGCGCTGCGTGCTGTCTGCTCCGACCTTATCGTTAATCAGTTTTCGACGTCGCTCTGCCGCTAATTCCAGCGTGGTTTTCACTGCTTTCGCTGGTTTTGAGCGGAAAAAATCAGCTGCTTTATACATATCGCCACGGAAGAATGCCGCCGTACCGGTTGCGGTGGTGATTGCAATTAACCACGCAAGCACCAGGGCTGGCGTCGAATCTCCCTGAATTGATTGCAAGCCGGCTTGACTGCTAACAATGAAGGTCACGTACAACATCAGAAAACTCAGCTGCAGCACAACACTGGCAAAACCTCGTCCTACAAATTGAAGGCATGTATCGCTGGAGCTGGGCCAAGGAAGCTGACGGAAGTACCAACGATCATCACCACTACGGAATAAACCATCGCCAAATGAAATACTAGATGTAAAGTTTGTCACGACAATCATCGGCGCTAACGAAGTACCCACCCATGTCCATGTCCAGCCTTTAGGCGCTATCTCCACACGCCCAGAAAAAGGACGTGTTATCCAGACCCATAGTAACTGAGCAAACTTACTCATACCCAAGTAATCGCCCGCCATGATGCCATATAGTGGGACTAAACCTAGTAGAAAGTCACCAAATAATTTTCGTCGTGTTGACCATTCGCCAACAGAAAGATCACGCATATAGTGATACGCCCTCTCCTGCGCAAAGTGCGATCGATTAGCGATAAATGCTTGTATTGACCCATTCCATGCCGCAAAAATCGCGATGAAGGCGCCCACAATCTCTAACCAAATCGGCAAGAACTCATTCACATTATCCAACTGAACACCTGCTAGTCGCGCAATGTTCGTAAACGTCCCCACGGTTGCCTGCATCCCGACAAAATAAGCCGCAAACAGGGCAAAGAGATAAACAATCTGTGACATACGATATATCGTTGGATGATGGTCCTCAGCCTCTTTTTTCCAACTTGCTTTTGGCTTAACCGGTAATGCCTGGTCTAGCATGTTAGGCACCCGAGCAACAGACGCAATCACACCTCGCATCGCACCAAATGTTAAAGCCAGCGCTAACTCTTCTTCGGCGGTTAAAGAAGTATTGATCCCTCTCAAAAACAACAACCAAAAAAAGCTATCTTTAAAAGTTGCGGTTGTTACTTTACTAATACCACGCACCCAGCCACGCCAATTCCGCCAAAACTTTTCAACAGGATATAAGTAACTCGCCATGCGGCGGTGAATGGGAATACACCATAACCAGGTGTCCCCGTTAGTCTCAAGCGTCTGTTTTCGTTCGCTTTCATAGGCTATGATTTTTTCTGCTTGCGTACGTTCTTTTGCTAATTTGGATGCCACAACATCTTGATGCAATGTTCGCACAAATTCAGCGATTTTCGTTTCTTTTGTTCCTAATCGAATGTCAGGATTCTGGGGCTCAGCCCCCACAACCGAGTCAAGCACCCACTGCGCGCGTTTGCGCTCTTCGGGGGGCAACAGGGGTAAGGTCTGCGTGACGAGCGTGGCGATCGCCTCATTTGAGAGGTCTTGCAGCACGGATTGTGATTGCTGGAGAAGTCTCTCCGCCTCGTCGGTTGACACAGCTAGCGTAGAGTCGGAGAGGTTATCATGAGTCACGGATTGGGCCCTTATCATCGTTATCATTGGAAAGCTGGATTCTATGGCCTCCTGAGCCGAGTGTCCAGATTAGGCTGGACTGGTCTTTTTTTGAGCGAAATTTGCATCTTGTGCGAGCATCTGCTAAAGTGCGCGAAAATTCCGCTGGGATAATAATTATGTTAAGCCTGCCGACCCTTAGGTCACGCGACTTAGAAAAAATCCACCAACGGGTCATCCCCCTGACCGCACCCTGGACGTGCGCCCCCCTTAAGGCAAAAGGTTTGCCTGGAGGGACGCCGTGAGGCTTATTTCTTCCGAGAAGAAATCCCCACCGCAATTCGTCTTCAATTCTGATCTGCCCTCCGCCCAGCGCCCACTATACGCTCGTATCCGTACTCGTGCAGCACGGGTTTGGAATAGCATACGCACGGCTCTAGCTTGGCCTATTTTCTTTGGGCAAATCCTCAATAAAGGCGTCTCTGCGACCTTTAAGCTAAATGGCTTTGGCGAACATCTCATCATCGGTGGACATCACGCAAATATTCCCTGGGCTGTCAAAGTACCATTGATTGCTATGCGTGCGCTGTGTGTCGCATTTGTCAGCGCAGGTAACACGCTCCGTCGCATGAGCGATCTGAATTTAGATATTAATGACCTTGCCAACAAAGAAGAAACCGGCCAACAATTCTATTGGATCACACGCTATCGCCATGAGGCGACTGAGGTGCTCAATTTAACAGGTAAGAAGTGCTGGCTATATGTCACTGCCCGCTTAGCAGAACAGCCTAAACCCACTGAAAATAATGCCATCAAATTGCGGAACCGTTTATTAGCACAACTCTATGTCGACTTAGACCAAGATACGCCAACAGAGACATTTAGATGGTACCAATGGCGTGCAAAAGGACGTGCGAAACAAGCGCGGATTGATAACGCTTTTTTAGGTTTCTGTCAGGAAAATATTGAATCGGAGCTACCCTCTCTCGCATCGCCAGCCAAAACAACTAATTTATGCCGCGAGTTTGCAACACAGCAATGCTTATACAATATCGGTCATGCCCTCTTACAGGCAGACGAAGAAGGCAAACCTGTTGCGATTGATCTTGACAAGCCCTCACCCGAACTGCTGGCTATCATTAAGAAAGAAAGCGAGTTTTATAATTTACATTTTTCCAGCACCGAAGACCAAGAGGATGGGCGTGAAAGACTAACCGCCTATCTAAAAGAATTCTCCGAGAGCAACAAACAAAATAGCCTACAAGCTAACAATATCTTGCTTGAACAGCTAAAACCTTTCGCCGACATTGACTGGCGTATGCGGCAGCGTTACCTGGATAAAAAACATCAGTTGGATTTGAAATATAAACTGTTGTTAACACCAAAACAAAAAATGGAAATCGATAAGAACCTTGTAGAAGAAACATCGAAAGAAATAAAAGATTTACACTTAGAAAGCGACAATGATCTACAGAAGAAATACCATCGCTTAGTACTGTTGGTCAAGCACTTTGATGCGATAGATAATGAAATACTAATTTTAAAAGATAACACAGAAAAACAACGTCGATATAAAAAAGACTATGGGTATGAATCAATTCATATAAACCAGTCTTCTTCTCTCGCAGAACTAAAAAAATCATTATCAAACGCAAAAAGACTCGCAGCATTAGACATCACGCTCAAAGAGTTTGTCACTAGCCAGCTCACGAAAGACCCTAAGCAAAGCCAAGATGATGCCCTTACTGGCGCTTTAAAGGACTTAAAGAATGCTTGTGAGATAAAAACTGGTGACGAAGACCTGCTAAAAGAATCTTTTAAGGCACAAAAAGCCGTTTACCTACTGAATCTTGCCTGCTTAAAGAAACGTTTAATTAAAAAAGCAGAAGAAGAAGCTGTTGTCGTCGCTGAGTCACAAATGCTAGTGCAATCAGAAAGAGAGGGACTCGATAAACTCTACAACGACTCGCTAACCAACATGATTATTGAACAGCAGCGACAACGTAATCTGCTGCATATCTTTGGCATCAAAGACAGCAACATCAGTGCATACATTGAAAAACAAAACGAGATCACAAAGAAACATCATGCATTCTTTGCAGGGAAATGGGAAAAACGTTTTTCAAAATCAGCGATCGGCATTGCATTAGTGAATGTCCTTGTATTCACGTCACTCAGCCTTTATGGCGCAATGACGACCTTCTCACCGCTTGTTGTTTTCGGTGGCGCGATAGCACTGACCACCATTATTGGTATCGTTACAAGCTTTATTTCTTGGTATTTTGGCGCCGGAAAAATAACGGAATCATTCTCTCGTGTCGGTCGACACTATGATAAACGTGCCAACAAAAAACGAAAACTTGAAAAAGAAAGTAAGTCTTTCTTAAAAGGTTTCTTGGTATTCTTAATGGCTTGTTCATTCGCCCCATTACAGTTACTCGCCATCACGGGGCCACTCACAAAGTTATTGTTAATCAGCGGTTTCGCTGCCAGCGCGGCAACCCCAATCGGTTGGACCATCGGCATTATATTGGTCGCCATCACCACCGTTGCTTCCGCACTCTTGTTACAAAAACAAATTAAGAAACTATTCGCGCACACCACAGAAAGCGTTTGGAAACATTCCACGCTCTATAAAGAAGCTAAAGCAAAAGGTGGTCGTGCTGTGGCGTGGCATTGGTTGAAAGTTAGTATTGGTTTAACGCTAGCATTGGTTACGACGGCGATTGCGGCCATGGGTGATTACTTTGGAATACACACCCTGCTACCAATTATAACATTTGATGTTGTCATGATGACATTAAGTTTAAGCGGCAATCTTTGCCAAAATATCAGCGATACAACCAGCGGTATGGTCAAAGCGATAAATAAATTAGGCAAAACTTGGATTGGAAAAAAACTCTCTGCCGTTTGGGATTATTTCACTGGCTGTTCAACTTGTTGCTCTGAAACAATGAGTGAATTGCCCGAGGAAACAAAAACCACTGTGGAAGAAATTCTTGACGGCTTGGGTGAACCTAAGAAGACACAAGATGCCGGCCATGATCAAACGTCTGTGCAAAGTGATTTTAGCCGAGTATTCGCTATGAACGCGGTTAGACCCCGCGGTGTCGGTAATGCTATTTATGGGGCAGGTACAAACCTGCCTTCTTTCACTAAGCTTTAAGCGATCTTTGGTAAGTTGATAGCGCCCAGTCCGGAATTCCTTTCAAAAACACGCACGAGTACGTCCATGTAGCTCGATGCCGGCATCCCTGCCGCCAACGGTTTTTGAAAGGAATTCCCTCCCGGACTCTTTATACATTTTCAGTTGTTATTCTCATGATTAAGAACTCATGCTATAGAGCAACCTGAAAGCATGATGGAGAGTGGTGGCGGGGTGTTTTCCAAGAGACAGCATGTCAAAGCACTGGTCCCCGGGTTGCAGTACGAGTACTGCACACGGGGGATGTATCTAATGTCTTGCGGGTAGTGTGGCCACAGTTCTTATCGAGGACTTACGAGTGAAACAACGTGACAGCTGTCGAGTTGGAAAATATGCCCCCCACCGCTCAGCAAAGTTTTTTCAGCGGTAGGAGATCCCAGGGTAACAAGCGACTTAAGCCGTTTCAGTTTCCTGATGACGCGCGATACCTGCTTTCAACTCTGCTTTAGCAGCATCGATACCTTCCCAACCTTCGACCTTCACCCATTTGCTGGGTTCTAAATCTTTATAGTGCGTAAAGAAATGTTCGATTTGTTCTAGCAAAATCGCCGGTAAATCCTCTAAAGTTTTGACGTGTCGGTAATGACGACACAATGAATCTTTGGGCACAGCCAAGATTTTTGCATCTTCACCTGATTCATCCGTCATGTTAAGCATACCGACTGGGCGCACTTCAATGACAGAACCAGTTAATAACGGTGAAGGCGTAACCACCAACACATCGCAAGGATCGCCATCGTTAGACAAAGTCTGTGGCACATAACCATAGTTACAAGGATAGTACATCGCTGTCGACAAAAAGCGGTCCACCACCATCGCACCACTGGCTTTATCAACCTCATATTTGACCGGTGCGCCATGCGTTGGGATCTCGATGATGACATTAACCAAGTCAGGTGCTTCACTGCCTGGGCCCATTGCGTTGATATCCATGGTATTTCCTCAATAAAGTGGTAAAATTTGGCAGCATTGTACGTGATACCAGTGATGATTGGAAATATGCTCCTAAGCATCATACTTTGACAGCCTTGCTCCAGCACCTCTTGCAAAAGCATGTATTACGCTTAGGAGCATATCTGAAAGCTCGAGAGATAATTTCTTTCAAAAAACGTCGAAGGCAGGGATAGCCTTCGTCGAGCGCCAGGGATGGCAGTATCTGCGCTTTTTTGAAAGAAATTATCTCTCGAGCTTTTCAACTATGCTGTGTAATGATTCACAATACTTGGAGAAACCGATGACCGATTGTTTATTTTGCAAAATTGCCGGCGGCGATATCCCAGCTGAATTACTGTACGAGGATGAACAGGTGGTAGCATTTGCCGATATCGCCCCTCAAGCACCAACGCATTTGCTGATTATTCCCAGAGAGCACATTCCCACCCTTAACGACTTAAACGCTGACAATGCAGCGCTGGTCGGCCATATCGCCCTGGTTGCCAAGCAATTAGCAGCAGAGCATGGCTTAGCCGACGATGGCTATCGCCTGATCATGAATTGCAACGAACATGGCGGACAAACCGTCTTTCATTTACATTGTCACTTGATGGGGGGACGCCCCCTAAAGTGGCCCCCGGGCTAGTGGGTATTATAACGCCTAAAATATGGAGACTCATATGAGTAAATTACTCACAACAGCATACAAAGAAATCATCGAAGGCATTGGTGAAGATCCCAAACGCCAAGGTTTAGTCCGCACCCCCGAGCGTGCGGCAAAGGCCTTAGATTATTTAACCCAGGGTTATACGCAGTCTTTAGATGAAGTCATCAATGGTGCACTTTTTGATTCTGACACAGATGAAATGGTCGTGGTCAAAGACATTGAGTTGTATTCCCTGTGTGAACACCATTTGCTACCTTTCTTTGGTAAATGTCATGTGGCCTATTTGCCGCAAGGTAAAGTATTAGGTTTGTCGAAAATCGCACGCATTGTGGATTTATTCGCGCGACGCTTACAAATTCAAGAAAATCTCACGCGTCAAATCGCGGAAACCTTAATGGAGATCACGGGTGCAGAAGGCGTGGGGGTGATTATCGAGGCTCAGCATTTATGCATGATGATGCGCGGTGTCGAAAAACAAAATTCTCGTATGACAACCTCGGTGACGCTGGGTGAATTCCGCAACGATCCTGCAACACGGGCTGAGTTTCTGCAATTGGTGCGATGAGCACTACCTTTCTTATTCTAGCATTTGCGCTCGCATTATATCCTGCCATTCCGCGCTCGACGGTAGATCTCCTGAAGCTATAAAGTACCCTCTAGAAACTGGCAGCAGGTTTTCTAACATACCGATCAGGCATAAAAAAAGCCCATCCGAAGATGGGCTTTTTCGTCTTTTCTGACTCGCGGATTAAGCGAATTGGAAAGAGACACGAGCGATACCAGTTGTACCGTTCTTACCTGAACCACCATCATCAGTTGAGTAGTCATGGTCAGAAACAACACCAACTGCGAAGTCAGTATGTCTGAACATGTTTACATTGTACTCAGCACTATAACGTGTGCTAGGCATGTCTAGACCATCAGCAGCGTCCTTACCATTATTCGCGCTTGCGCCGCCAGAACGTTCGTAACCTAGTACTAGGTGTGAACGATGACCCGCCATGCGGAATTTATAACCTAAGTGAAGACCAGTTGCCCAAGGCTCAGCACCAGCATCTGTATCAGTTGCAGTCAAGTCATCAGGATTGTAACCTAACTCAGCACCTTCAAAGTGACGTGTTGCGTTAACAAAGTCAGCGCTTACATCGAAAGGTCCAGTGTTGAAGTCAGCATGTGCAGACACAGCACCAACACGATGAGTCATGTTTTCATTCGCGTTATTAGCAAACGTAATCTTCTCATTCACGTAAGTTGCATCACCCATGTTACGCATGTAGTCAAAGTGAACATCATAGCCCATATCAGCAGCGTGATGACCGAAACCAACACGACCACCGTAGTTGTCCGCTAAGTTACGGTTGTCAACTTCAGTTGTGCCGTCAAGTGCGAAGACAGAACCGTATACACCCATTGGTGAAACAAAACCAACAGTCACAGCAGGACCATTTGTTTCAGACAATAATTGTGTGTAGCTGTCGAACATTGGGTGTACTTGGTAGTCACCAAAGTTCACAAACTGTTGACCGGCACGTGCGTAAACAGGCATTTTGTTGAAGTTCGCTAAAGTAACGAAAGCTTCTTCAACAGACCAACCATCATTAGATGTGCTATCTTGCATAACAGGTGCAAATTGATCAGCGTGACGGTTTTCATAAGAGAAACCAACGTGCGCAGAAGACCAGTTGCTCATCGCAGCATCAACAAACAAAGTTGCGTTACTTACAGCAATTTGTGTTTGGTTTTGATCAGCTTTGTCATGCTCAGCATCTCCAGAAACAACATTATCAATGTTGTCATAACCAGAATAAATCGCGTCAACATTTACCATACCGCTCATACGTATACGACGGTACCAATCAGCTGAACCACCTTCATGACCTTTCACAGCGTCAACGTTAGCATTCATCGCAGCAACTGCAGCTGAGTGATCAGCAGCATGTTGTTGCCCTTTGACGTTACCAGCAACAGCAGCAGAGCTAAGCCCTACAGCCATCATAGCAACAGTCAGTTTTTTTAAATTCATCATTATGAATCTCCTTGCATTTATTTCGAAATAAAATAGGTACACAATACAACTTCATCCGTAAAAAACAGCCCTGCGAGCAGTTCCGCCAATTACGAACGGCGTTGATTCTAACCAAAAAAAAACAAAACACAAGCGTTTTGTTTAAATCAATAGACATACACCATCGAATCACGCGCGACTCGACACAACTTAATCGACCTGACTGGAACACATCCGTGTACCTGAGAGTTTCCTAAGGTGCGCATGTTATCGTTTTAAACAACGTTTGTGCACGTTACCCAAAGCATGCACTAACAAAAACGCAGGCTTAACGATGCAAAAACATCCTAAACCTGCGGCCTATTCTATAGTGATCAACATTTTTTGCAACCGTTTTTTGCACAAAACGCAGATTAAACAAACACTTAGCGCGAAAACAGCTTACTTTTAAAGCTTTTCTGAATGATCTGCCAAATAATCAGCCACACCATCGCTAGAAGCCGTCATACCATCGTCACCTTTTTTCCAGCCGGCAGGACACACTTCACCGTGCTCTTCATGGAATTGCAATGCATCCACTAAACGCACCAACTCATCCATGTTTCGACCCAATGGAAGATCGTTCACAATTTCTGCACGTACCATGCCCGCTTTGTCAATTAAGAAGGTTCCACGGAACGCAACACCCGCCGCTGGATGCTCTACACCATACGCTTGGCAGATTTCATGCTTCACATCCGCGACCATAGTGTACTTAACTTCACCAATCCCGCCTTTGTTTACTGGCGTATTGCGCCACGCCCAATGCGTAAACTGTGAATCAATGGACACAGAAATCACTTCCACGCCGCGTTCTTTAAATGCAGCCATGCGGTTATCTAAAGCAATTAACTCTGATGGACACACAAAAGTGAAATCCAAGGGATAAAATACCAATAAACCATACTTATCTTTTAAGGCGCTAGATAAATTAAACGAATCAATAATTTGCCCTTTGCCATCCACTGCTGCTGCGGTGAAATCAGGGGCCTGACGACTAACTAAACTCATATAGAAATCTCCTGTAAAATATAATAACAACCACAGAAAGCAATCTGCTTTACTGTGCCTCTAATAAGGTTTGCAATTCTCCGGACTCGAACATCTCGTTAAGGATGTCGCTGCCGCCAATTAATTCCCCCTTCACATAAAGCTGTGGAAAGGTTGGCCAGTTTGAATACACTTTCAAACCCTCACGTAAATCAGGGTGCTCAAGAATATTCACAGAACCAAAAACCACGCCACATTCCTTTAATATCTGTACTGATCGCCCAGAAAAACCACATTGTGGAAATTGGGGTGATCCCTTCATATATAACAGTATGGAATGCTCGGCTAATTGTTCTTTTATCTTTGTGTTAATATCCATCAATTTTCTCGCTTAATACTCATTAGAACGGCAAGTCTAACGAGAAACCTTCTCATTGGCTAGGCATTTGGATACACTGCTGGCACATTCATTTAGGAGAGCAACCATGCCATTCGAATTACCCCCCTTACCTTATACTAAAGATGCATTAGCCCCACACATTTCTGCTGAAACCCTAGAATTTCATCATGGCAAACATCATCAATCCTATGTGAATAACTTAAATGGCATGATCGATGGCACAGAATGGGCAGGCAAATCTTTAGAAGACATCATCAAACAAGCGGATGGCGGCGTCTTTAATAATGCAGCACAAATCTGGAACCACACGTTTTACTGGCATTGCCTAAGCCCAAACGGCGGCGGTGAACCCACAGGTAAATTAGCCAATGCAATTAACGATGCCTTTGGATCGTTTGCCGCATTCAAAGAACAATTTAGTACCGCAGCAGCAAAAACCTTTGGTTCAGGTTGGGC
>BQJM01000027.1 GCA_021604705.1 marine bacterium B5-7
CGCAGCTGACGGGTACTTAAACCTAGCTGGATGGCACCTTCTCGCTGGGTAATCTGTTTGTCTTTTATCCTTTCTATGATCGTTAAGCGATCGCACTCTCGTTGACTCATCTGAAATAACGCCGGTTTCATGCGCTGTCCCGTTTTTAACAAAGCGGACATTTTAACTTGGGCGAAATCGGACACTACTACTTTGCGTTTACATTACTCAGTAATTTATTTACTATATCTTTAAAATTAGGCATATATGCTGATCTCCCATAAAAAATATTGAGCGAGTAAGCCAAGGCACTGCCTCCTTGGCTTCTCTCAAAACGCTACGTGAACCTCTCGACTCATACCGCTCCCATTAGATAAACTCACCCGTCATACTTGCTCGCCAGTGCGTAAACAATATCGGCTCTTTTCTTGCTATTTCTTTTAAGAATTTTGCCGCTTTTGTTTTGCTTCGTCCAAATACTTTGTACTTCTTCATGGCCCAGGACAATTAATGGTGTACACCTTATTAGATTTGCGGCGACGTAAATTAGCGGTGCGCTGTTTGGTACGTAACTTAGAACGCTTAATCACTGATGTAATGGCAGACTTTGGCATCACGGCTGCAGGAAAAATGGAAGCCCCAGGCGTCTATGTGGGGGATGCCATACTCGCCTCCATCGGCTTGCGCGTGAAGAGCGGCTGCAGTTATCACGGCCTAGCATTGAACGTCGACATGGATTTAAGCCCCTTCCAGCAAATCAATCCTTGCGGTTTTGAAGGCTTGCCCATGACGCAAGTAAGTGAGTTGGTCCCGGGTATTCGCTTTGCGGAACTCCAAGCCAAGCTCACAGAACACTGTCAATTGATATTCTAGACATCATCCCCTCCATGATTTTCACATCAACAAGCTTATATTCGCTCCATTTCACGCTTTTTCTGATATAGTGCTGCCACTAATAAGAACAATAAAGAACAATGGCATGCCACTTAATAGCACTGATAAAACCCCCGTCTTCTTCGACACCAATATCTGGAGCCGCGCAGCAGCAGGTGATCAGGATGCCATGGCACTCATCTTAGAACATTCCTTCTAATTATTTTTGCCTCGCGTACTCTTGAGTGAACTATCCGGTAAAAGCAGTGACATAAACAAAGGTGTACAAGCCCTTCAAGATAACTTAGATAGCATCCCCCCCTATCAAACACGAAATATCGAAAGAGCAGAACAACAATTGGCGATGGCAAAAAATCATGCGGCACGTTACATGGAAATATTAAGAAGCGGTCACGCTAATTTTTCCGCGCTATCTTTACCTGCCACGCTACTTGATGCACAAACAGGAAAACCAACTAACGATGGACAAGCATTTCTTAAGGTCGTGTGTGAAAAAATAACTTTTTCTCAATTACAAGCAGCTTATCGAGATATACAACGTAAACTGTCCGAATTAGGTAGAAGTAAAAAAGGCAATCATTATAAAAAAACAGTAAGAGAATCTAATAACTCATTTCTCACGAGTCTAAAAACATCGGGATTCGACACTTATACATTGGAAAAACTTTTAAATAATGAGATTCCAAGAGGCTTAAAGGGTAGTGTAGAAGACAAAAAAAAACAAATCGCTACCGCCGTTGCCCAACATTTTTTGAATCATTGGCCTACCATACTAGACAGCAATGGTCCTGTTGGCCGTAAGCCCGATGCAAAACCTGATCTCGATCACAATGATTTACTCATGGCAATCATTGCAATCCACTATCAAGTTCCCTTTGTTTCTTATAATCTGCAATTAGATCGTGAATTCTTATATCATCCTATGCTGCATACACTCACCCTGAATGCCCCTAATATAAAATTATTAGATGAAACTCAAGCTCACGACTTAGAAAAATTAAAAAAAGACATCGCTAATGCGGGAAGATCTCACACACTACATGCATTGCAAGAAGAACATAAAGAGAATATAGGGAAACATACGAGCACTGATTTTAGAACACCACAAACAACGCCAACAAAAGTCACTGAACAACCCAAAAGTGCACACACACCCGGCACTGACGTTAGAAAATGCTCAGAACAAACATTTAGAAATGCAGCAAGCGCATTAGTCAAAACAAGACTCTTTGCAGCATGCACCAACGAAGAAGATAATGATGAAGCCGAAACACTGATACCCATTATTGGAGCACCCGCTGTGCCAGCTTCAGATCCTCTACCAAAGCAAGTTGAATCTGAATTCAATCCCATAGATGAGGAGATGGTGAATGAAACACTAATGGATAGCATACTTGCCATGTCAGGTGTCATGGATGAGAATACTGAAGAAATAGAAGAAGAAGTAGCGAAAACAGTCGCTACCAACCAAACACTCAATCCTTCCGCGCCAGCATTTGTTCCAGCAACACCTACCCCAGCAACACGTCCCGTTCCAAGCACGCCAGCACTTGCTTTGGAATCGATATTAGATATGGCGGGTGTGAACGAAGAAAACACAACGGAAACATCCAGTACGCCAAACCCTGCAGCGATAGCACACACATTAGCAATTCATTTGCTGCGGGCAGGGTAATGGGTTTTACCCTTTTTGACAACCCCCTAAAACGATGGAAACTTTGAACATTTCCGTTATAATAGGCCACCGATTAATATAGAGTACTTTTGTATGACTCAATCCAACCCTTCACAAAAACAACGTGGGCAAGATAAACTATCGCGTATCCCAGTGAAGATCGAAGCGACAGAGAAACCACTCAAAAAACCTGACTGGATCCGTATTCGCTTACCTAGCAGCAATGTTGTCGACACCTTAAAAAATAAATTACGTGCAAACCGATTACATACAGTATGTGAAGAAGCATCTTGCCCCAATCTGTCTGAGTGTTTTACACATGGCACCGCAACATTCATGATTATGGGTGATAAATGCACGCGGCGCTGCAGCTTTTGTGATGTTGCACATGGGCGCCCTGATGCACTGGATCAAGAAGAACCGAAACACTTAGCAGAAACCATTCGTGACATGGCATTAAAATATGTCGTCATCACCTCAGTGGATCGGGATGATTTACGTGATGGTGGTGCCGGTCATTATGTTGCGTGTATCGAAGCCATCCGTGAATTGAATCCTAATACAGTGATCGAAACCTTGGTACCCGATTATCGTGGCCGCATGGATTTAGCACTAGAAATTACGACACAAGCACCGCCCGATGTGTTTAATCACAACATTGAAACCGCGCCGCGCTTGTATAAACAAGCACGCCCTGGTTCAGATTATCAATGGTCATTAGATTTATTAAGACGTTTCAAAGTACTCTTTCCAAATATCCCCACTAAGTCCGGCATGATGTTAGGTCTGGGAGAGACTATCGAAGAAGTCGAACAGGTGATGCAAGATTTGCGTGATCACAATGTGGAAATGCTGACACTCGGTCAGTACTTACAACCCACGCGTTATCACATGCCTGTTAAAAGTTTTGTACACCCTGATGAATTTGATCGTCTTGGTGAACTGGGTCGACAAATGGGTTTCACCAATGTTGCTAGCGGCCCACTCGTTCGCTCTTCATACCACGCCGATCTCCAAGCTGCAGGCGAGAAGATCTCCTAATTCAAGCTAATGATACAGCAGGATCAGCATTCTCTTTCAAAAAGCGTCGGCGGCAGGGATAGCCGCCGTCGAGCGCCAGGGATGGCAGTTAGCTTGCGTCTTTTTGAAAGAGAATGCTGATCCTGCTTAACTATGATTTATGTTGGAAAAAGCACCATGCACATGCACTTCAAACCCCTAATCGACTGGATCCACGCTAACCCGGAATGGGCCGAATGGATGACCTTCCTCATCGCATTTTCAGAATCGATTGCCCTCATTGGTTTACTCATCCCCGGTTCGGTACTGCTCATGGCTATCGGCACATTAGTCGGTTCCGATGTGATCCCATTATGGACCACACTATTTGCTGCCATTGCCGGCGCGATCATAGGGGATCTCTTTAGCTTTGGTTTGGGGTATTTTTTCAGTGAGACTGTTTTGCACTGCTGGCCATTGTCACGCTTTCCTACGTTGATGGCACGCGGGAAATACTTTTTTGAAAAACACGGTGGCAAAAGTGTTTTCATTGGCCGATTTTGTGGACCCATTCGTCCCATTACGCCATTAATCGCTGGTACATTACGCATGTCACCTTGGCGTTTTCTTGTGGCGACAAGTCTTTCTGCTTGCGGTTGGGCACCCGCCTACATGTTACCCGGCTTCCTATTGGGCGCGGCATCTCTCACGGTTGCACCGCGACATGTCACACAAATTATTTTACTACTATTGTTGTTCTGTTTAATTTTGTGGATGGTCTATTGGATTATGCACTATGTGCTCAGTAAGACATCTGAAGCCTACCACGCAGCACTCGCTAGTGCATGGCAAGTCATTAAAGCCAAACGCAGCATTGCCTATGCCCTCTTCTACGATGCAGATGGCAGTCCTCACGGTCAGCTGGGGCGTGCACTGGGGATTTGCTTACTAGCCATCACCTTTTCTGTGCTTGTCATGAATGTTATCTCACAGGGCCCATTAACCGACTGGAACATACCCGTCAATCAGTTCTTCTTGAGCCTGCGTAATCCATTGGCTGATCGCATGATGCTGATGGTATCGAGCCTAGGTGAGCCACTCGTTATCGCTTGCCTATTCATGCTGATGTCGCTGTATTGGTTAGCCAATCGGCGCTTTTGGATATTGTTACATTGGTTAGCATTGGGTTTATTTTCTTTCGCAAGTATTTATGCAATTAAACATGGCGTACACGAAGCACGTCCATTAGGAAATACCGTTATTCGTGCAACCTCTGCTTTCCCCAGTGGCCATGTGGGATTAAGCCTTTGTGTGTATGGTTTTCTTGGCTTGCTGCTTGTGCGTGCGCGCCCTGCATGGCGTGTTGCCACGTATTCAAGCGTGGCCTGCATTGTGACAGCCATCGCGATCTCACGTTTATATTTAAATGTACATTGGCTGAATGATGTTGTTGGCAGTATGCTGTGGGGACTGTGCTGTATTAACGTGGTTTTTTTATCACTGCATCACCGAAGCATGAAACCGCTCACCCCGCCACGCTTACTTATTTTCACGCTGCTACTTAGCTTGCTTTGTATGGTTGGATTTTATTGTCATGGCTATCAACGCGAATTACAACATATCACATTACGTGCGCCTGCAATGACAAAAGCACATCCTTGGCTAGAAGTCATTAAAGTGCATATTCATGGGGTTTTTCGTTAAAATGTTCGGAAGTTCAGTGGTGATACCGGCTCTCGGTTTAAAAACTGCGCCTCAAGCGTCTGAAACATTTCTTCCTGTGTGACTCCAGTTGGCACACTATAATCAGTAAGACAATCATAAGCCAATCTGTCCACGATACTGCTTAGCGAAGAAAATTTTTGTGTTAAGAATTGCAAATCATCATGCGTAAACACCGCATTTTCACACATAATCCAAGGCGCCGTGGCGCGTTTATAATAGTGATGCAAGGTCATCAAACCACTAGGTTTTAAGATAAGCAAATGATCGCCAACGCGTGAAAACTGCAAATCTCCAGATTGCGAATCAAGACAAACCGTATTATTTTCATCTGATGCCAGATCAAATTCAATCTCATCATCGGCTAAACTATCTTCCTCACCAAAGCGTACGAACTGACTCGCCACACAAGCATCACGATGTAAATCAAACTGGATAGCAGACTGATGATAAAAGAGTAAGGACTCATGCGGCGTATATAAGCCAGCTTGCGCCACGGTGAAATCTGAACGCAATAGGCGAGATTTTGTCTTGGAACACATAATTATCATGTGAGCCACCTTTTTTTATTCGACATACACTAAGACTAGAAGACCAGGCTGACATGTCAATAAAAAACACAGGGCAATAAGCGTCAAATATGGATATAAAAAAGTCCCTGCACAGCAGAGACTTTTTGAAGAATAGACTTGAGGAAAATACTCAGGCAGGGTGTTCTTGGGTGTGAATACGTTTCACATAAGCCCCTAACTGCGATAATTTTTCTTCGATACACTCATAGCCGCGATCAATATGGTAAATACGATCAACGATGGTATCCCCTTCAGCCACCAAGCCCGCTAAAACAAGAGACGCTGAGGCACGTAAATCAGTGGCCATCACCGGTGCCCCCTGCAAGACATTAATGCCACGACACACCGCCGTGTTGCCCTGCAATGCAATATCCGCACCCAAACGTTGGAGTTCTTGTACATGCATAAAACGATTTTCAAAAATGGTTTCAACAACCGTACCGACACCATCAGCAATACTGTTCAGCACCACAATCTGTGCTTGCATATCTGTAGGGAATCCCGGGTACGGCGCCGTTTCAATATTAATGGCTTTAGGACGACGCCCTTTGCTATCCAATGAAATCCAATCCACACCCGTATCAATCACCATGCCCGCATCTTCTAGTTTTTGTAAGACCAACATTAAGGTATCTGGACGCGTGTCTTTCAACATCACCGAACCGCGCGTAATCGCAGCCGCTGTTAAATACGTCGCTGTCTCAATACGATCAGGCAACACTTGGTATGTGCCACCATGCAAAGTAGGCGTACCTCGAACGACAAGTCGCGTTGTGCCAATGCCTTCAATATCCGCGCCCAATTGTCGCAAAAACAAAGCTAAATCTTGAACCTCAGGCTCACAAGCAGCATTCTCAATGACAGTTGTTCCCTTCGCAAGGGTTGCTGCCATCAATACATTTTCTGTGCCCGTCACCGTCACGGTATCAAAAACAATATTCGCACCTTTCAAACCATTCGGTGCCTTCGCCACTAAATAACCTTTCTCAATATCAATGGTCGCACCCAATTCGCGTAGCGCATCAATATGCAAATTCACGGGGCGCGTACCAATCGCACAGCCACCTGGTAAAGAAACCTTTGCTTCGCCAAAGCGCGCCAGTAATGGACCCAAAACCAAGACGGATGCACGCATGGTTTTAACCAGCTCATACGATGCTTCTTGGGAATGAATTTGACTAGCATCAACCTCAATCGTTAAACGCTCATCCACAGAAAAGCGTACGCCGAGGCCAGAAAGGAGTTCCATAATCGTGGTGATATCACGCAAATGCGGTGTATTTGAGATCGTCACTAATTGATCGGTGAGTAAACTCGCAGCAAGAATCGGTAAAGCCGAATTTTTCGCACCGGAGATACGAATCATACCCGCTAATGGCCGTCCGCCTCTAATTAATAATTTATCCATTGTTTTTTTCTTCTTCTAGTAAAAATTTCACGCCATATAAACTTGCCATATCGCATAATTGTTGTGGCATACCCTTAAAATGTAAGCGATGTGAATGCTGCTTTGCAACGCGCAACCAAGCCAACAGCAAAGCCAATGCCGCACTATTCGAGGCAGTAACCTGTGTTAAATCAACAGCAGACACCGCGGCGCTGCGAATTAGCGCTTCCCCTTCTGCAAGCAATGTCGAAACCGTCGAAAAATCTAGGTCACCACTAAGCTGCAGACAATTTTCTTGTATCTGTGTTTTCATATTAGGAACGGTTGTGTTGATGTAAATTCGCTAGCATCTTATCAAAGCCATTATTTGCAATTTCTGCACGAAATTGCGATTGGTAACTTTGAATTAAGCTAACCCCTTCGACAATTAAATCATAAACTTTCCAGCCAGTTTTTGTATTAAGCAAGCGATATGCTACTAAAATGGGTGGACCTTCTCGGCGAATAATTTGACTACTTACTTGAATGCGTTTCTTCGCAAGGCTATCTCGCAATGGCATAAAACGAATTTCTTCATCTGTATAATTTGCTAATGCTGAGGAGTAGGTATTAACAACCAAGCGAACAAACTCACTGCTAAAGTGCTCGCGTTGTGTCGGTGTGATTTGTGTCCAAACGTTTCGACCTAATACCATCTTAGCCATCCGGTCAGTATCCACTTGTGGCAATAGAATTTTTTCCACAATGGGATAAACCAATTTGGGATTTTTTTGCAAGGTCAAGTGATCTTTCTTCAGTGCAGCAATAACCTGGTTTGCCGTTGTTTTCAGCATGGGTATGGGTGCTGAGTTATCACCCGCGGCAAGAGCAATACTAAAGCTGCATGCCAAAATAATACCTGTCATTCTCTTCAAGAATTTCATTGTTTTTTCTCCTTATTGCCTTCTTTCATGCTAAACAAGAATTGTCCGATTAGGTTTTCCAAAACTAAGGCTGCATGTGTTTCTTGCACATGTGAGCCTGCCTTCAAAAAGGCTTCATCAAACCCAGGTGTCACACTAATATAATTAGCCCCTAACAAGCCTTCCGTAAAAACGCTCATGCTCGAATCGTCAGGTAATTTATTGTAAGCGTCATCAATTTGCATAAAGACTTTCGCACGATAATTTGTGCGATCCAAGTCAATAGCCGTCACCTGGCCAATACTCACGCCCGCCATTTTGACCGGCGCACGAACTTTCAATCCACCGATGTTATCAAAGTCAGCAGTCACTGCATAAGATTCATGATGAAAAACAGTGGTTAAACCACTGATCTTAAATGCCAACATAATAAACGCCAGCACGCCTAAAATCATGAATAAACCCACAGCAATTTCTGTGCCACGTTGCTGCATTTTACCAGCCTCCCATCATTAACGTTGTCAAAACGAAATCTAACCCTAAAATCGCCAGTGATGAATAGACCACCGTACGTGTTGTCGCCCGAGAAATACCTTCTGAAGTCGGCACAGCATCAAACCCTTGATACACAGCAATCCAGGTCACGACAAAACCAAACACCACACTTTTAATCACACCACTTAATATATCATTTCGGAACTCAACCGCGTGCTGCATGTTACTCCAAAAGGTACCTGCATCAATACCCAACCAAGCAACCCCCACCAGATAACCACCCCACACAGCCAATAGGCAAAATAGCATGGATAAAATTGGCATGCTGATAAAGCCAGCCCACAAACGCGGCAAAATCACGCGGCGCAAGGGATCAATACCCATCATACTCATGGCTTCGATTTGTTCCGTCGCTTTCATCAAACCAATTTCTGCTGTCAATGCTGAGCCTGCACGTCCCGCAAACAATAAGGCGGTAACAACAGGACCGAGCTCACGCACAACGCTCAAGGCAACTAAACGTCCCAGTTCTTCAGCGGCAGCAAATTTCACGAGAATGTTATAACCCTGTAAACCGACAACCATACCAATAAATAAACCCGAGACCACAATAATAATCACGGAGAGCACACCAACGGAATACAATTCTTGAATGAATAAAGGAAAAGTCTTTGACGGCCTGGGTGGGCGCACCAAGGTTTTTATCAAAAATACACCGGCTCGCCCAATGCCAGACAAACGATCAAGGCCCGCTCGGCCAAATGCTTGTATCGCATTGATCATACCATTAAGTCCTCTTGGTAATCGCCAGCGGGATAATGAAACGGTACAGTACCATCTGGCAAACCATGGATAAATTGTTTCAATTGCGGATCGGTATGGTTACGCACAGCATCCGCAGATCCTTCGCCAATCACGCAACCATCTGCAATCACATACACTTTGTCTGCAATCTGCAATAAATCCTCTACGTCATGAGAAACCACAATACTGGTTAAGCCCAATGCATCATTTAAATGACGAATTAATTTTACAATCACACCTTTCGCAATGGGATCCAAACCGGTGAACGGTTCATCGTACATCACCAATGTGGGATCCAAAGCAATGGCACGCGCCAACGCAACGCGTCGGGCCATACCACCTGACAGTTCATTCGGCATTAAGGCATGCGCACCCCGCAAGCCCACTGCTTCTAATTTCATGAGGACTAAATCACGAATCAAACGTTCAGGTAGCTGGGTGTGCTCGCGCAAGGGAAAAGCAACATTATCGAAGGTAGATATATTGGTAAATAGCGCACTGTTTTGAAATAGCATGCCCATCCTGCGACGCATATCATATAAAGCATGACGCGACAGCTGATGCATGTCTTCACCATCAAATATCACCCGCCCTTGAGAAGGGGCAATCTGCGCACCAATCAAACGTAATAAGGTAGATTTACCTGTGCCACTTGGCCCCATCACGCCAATAACCTGGCCTCGCGGGAGCTGCATATCCACGCCCGTAAAAATCGGTTTACGCAAATAACCAAAGTGCAGATTCTCGATACGGATCAAATCGGACATGGGTTGAGTCATTGAACTGGTTTAATGAGGCATGATCGCTTAAAATCAACAAGAAGACAAACCCTCAATACGGTAATCCCCATGATGGATGAAAAAGTACGCAATTTAGCACAACCCATACGACTCGCGGTCTTTGACGTTGATGGTGTTTTCACCAACGGTGAATTAATTATCGGTGCAGATGGTGAAGTGGCCAAAATTTTTCATGCGCATGACGGCATGGGGATAAAACGTTTGATGGCCGCTGGCATTCATATTGCCATCATCACGGCCCGCCAATCGGCCATCGTCGACACCCGCATGCGAGAACTAGGCGTCACGGATGTATTCCAAGGGCAACATGATAAAAGTGCTGCGATGCAACAATTGCTCTCTGCCCATCATTACACAACGGAACAAATTGCTTACACTGGTGATGACCTGCCAGATTTAGCGGCTATGCAACATGCCGGCTTTAAGATCGCTGTGGCCAATGCAACAGCGCCAGTAAAACACGTAGCCGATTTTGTCACCGCACAAGCGGGTGGTCACGGTGCCGTTCGTGAAATCAGCGATCTCATTTTGCAGGCACAAGATCATGCAGCACGCTAAGCGCAGCTTTTTCTGGCTTATCTTATTGACAGCCATTGCAAGTACCATTCTCTTGGTGCGAGAGGTCAAACCAGTCCACCAGCATGATCAAGCACTGCGCGATCAAATACCCGATCAATTTATGTGGGATGTCACGGCAACAAAATTTGATGAACAGGGTGTTCGCACCAGTAAATTATATTCGCCTCACGTCATACACTACCCCAAAGATGACACTAGCACTTTAACAACCCCAAAAATCACGATATATCGCGCACCTGATCCTGCATGGTATATTCAAGCAAAGCATGGCACAACACGACAAGGTACCACTATTATTCATTTGACTGATGATGTCCGCATTCATCAAGCCGCCGGAAAAAACAATCACGAAACCACCCTACTAACTCAAGCGTTAAGCTTTTATCCAGACCGTCACTTTGCAGAAACAGATAAACCCGTTACGATGTTTCAACCAGGCAGCTATGTGAATGCCACAGGTATGCAAGCTGATTTCATCAATAACTGGGTAAAACTTTTATCCAATGCACGAGGCGATTATGCCCCAACGAAACATTAATTTTACTGCCCTACTCCTCGGCTGTGCTTATTGTTGCTTAGTGCAAGCAGTCCATGCACTGCCTAGCGATCAAGACAAACCCATTAAAATCATCGCAGACTCTGCTGTATTAAATCGCGCAACTGGCGTGCAAACGTTTAGCGGGCATGTCAAAGTAGATCAAGGTACCACGCATTTAAAAGGAAATAAGGTGCTCGTTTATAATGACAAAAAAAAACAAGTCAGCAAAATTATTGCCATTGGTGATGAGAATCATCTTGCCCATTATCAAACTGTACCAAAATTAAAAGATGAACCCTTCGACGCGTGGGCCATCACCATTCAGTATTTACCCGCAAAGCACCTCGCCCACTTAATCAAGCATGCGACTGCAACACAACAACCCAACACCTTTAATGGTCCCTTATTAGATTATCAAATTGAGCAGGGCATCGTCACGGCACCAGCAACGACCCGGGGACATGTCTCAATCACCATGAACCCAAAACACAAAACGCATGTAGGATAATTATGACTGAACTCATCGCATCAAACTTGGGCAAGCAATACAAAAACCGTTGGGTTGTTGAGGATGTGTCATTGTCGGTAAAAACCGGAGAAATCGTCGGTTTATTAGGCCCAAATGGCGCAGGAAAAACCACCAGTTTTTATATGATCGTCGGCTTAGTCCCTAACGATCGAGGTACGATTCAATTTAATGGAAAAAATATTGATGCCTTACCCATGCATGCACGTGCTCGCTTGGGCTTAGGTTATTTACCCCAAGAAGCATCGATTTTCAGAAAACTGTCTGTCGAAGAAAATCTACTGGCTATTTTAGAGTTACGTAGTGATTTGTCGATAACTGAGAAAAAAGAAAAATGTGTACAGTTACTCAAAGAATTTAACATCCATCACTTACGCCTTAACCTAGGTATCACCCTGTCAGGTGGTGAACGACGTCGCGTTGAAATCGCGCGAGCACTTGCCTTGGATCCTCAATTCATTTTATTAGATGAACCGTTTGCGGGTATCGATCCTATTTCTGTGGTTGATATCAAACGTATGATCCAGCATTTACAAAAACGTGGCATCGGTATTTTAATTACGGATCACAATGTGCGAGAAACCTTGGATATTTGTGAGCGTGCTTACATTGTTAGCCAAGGGAATTTAATTTGCCAGGGCACGCCGGATGAAATATTGAACAACACGAAGGTCCGTCAAGTGTATTTAGGCGAAGAATTTGATTTATAAGCTACAAATTCTGCTGGTATTTCTCATTGGACCCTGTAAACTGAGCCTGTAAGAAAAAAGGAGTTCAACATGCAAATCAACATCACTGGCCACCATCTTAGTACGACCGACGCAATGAAGCACTACACCCTAGAAAAAATGGAAAAAGTAGAACATCACTACGAGCACATCAACAGCATTGATATCGTATTTAATGTAGAACACCGAGCACATATTGCTGAGGCAACCATTAACATCCCGAACAACCGATTACATGCCCGTGCTTCTGCAGAAGACATGTATCAAGCCGTTAATGAACTCGTCTCGAAACTCGACAAACAGATTCGTCGATATAACGACAAAATCACTTCACGAAAACGCAAGGGCGAATAATACCGTATGCATCTTATCATCATCAGTGGACGGTCGGGTGCAGGAAAAAGTGCGGCGTTACACATGTTGGAAGACTTAGGTTTCCATTGTATTGATGGCTTACCTGCAGGTTTATTACCAAGCCTGGTTAGCCACTTAAACCCGCACTACCCCAAAGTTGCTATCAGCTTAGACACGCGTAATGTCCCTGCTGATGTGACAGAATTACCACAAATTATTCAACAGCTACGCGATATTGCCAAGCGCTGTGAGTTATTCTTTTTAAAAGCCGATGACAGCGTTTTAGTAAAACGCTTTAGCCAGACACGACGGAGACATCCGCTATCGAGTGACATGACGTCTCTCACCGAAGCCATCATGCGGGAAGAATCGATACTACATCCTATCATGAAGCTAGCAGACATCACGATTGATACCAACCGTTTAAGCGTGCATGAATTACGAAAAATGATTCGAGAACATGTCGATGCACAAGCCAAACCACATTCAACTTTATTGTTTCAGTCATTCGGATTTAAATTTGGTGTTCCGTTAGAGTGTGACTACGTCTTTGATGTACGCTGCCTACCCAATCCCTATTGGGAACCCGCTTTAAGAAAATACACGGGTCTCGATGCACCCGTCCAAACGTTTCTGAGCGCACAAACTGACACGGGTTTAATGTTAAAAAGCATTACAGACTTCTTGGAGGTCTGGCTACCAAAATTCGAGGCAACCAATCATGCGTATATGTCTATCGCGATTGGCTGCACGGGGGGACAGCATCGGTCTGTCTATATAACAGAACAATTAGGAAAACATTTTTCTACTGCATATCAGCACTTACAACTGCGTCACCGGGAATTAAATGAAGTCACTGATTAAACGCCTGTTTGTTTGTGCGGGTATACTGCTTAGCCTTTCCTCGCACGCAAGCACATTGTCTAAACAAATTAATCAAGCTATTCGAGACTTTGACCCTAACTTAAACATTGGGATCGACATTGTTGACTTACGCCGCAATGAAGTCCTTTATCATCGCAACGACCAACGTCTATATCATCCCGCTAGCACCTTAAAATTATTTACCGCATTAGCAAGTTTACTCGCCTTGGGGCCAGACTATCGTTTTCAAACACAAATACGCGCTGCAGGTGATGATATTTATATTCGTTTTAGCGGCGACCCCACCCTAACCAATGTTGATCTAGATACTTTAGCGATGCAGCTTCGAATGAAAAATGTCAAACATATTAAAGGTAACGTCTACCTAGACACAACAGCCATGGCAGGCAAATCTTATGGGCCAGGTTGGATGTGGGATGAATTAAATCTCTGTTACGCAGCACCCGTTGAAGCAGTCAGTGTCAATCATAACTGTTTTAGGACTGTCGCTAGTACGACATGGTTTTCTGGCAAACCTGTTCAACTACAAGATTATCCACTCAAGTCCTATTTGCCCATTCGTAACCAAGCAATCACAGCAAGCAGTGATTCAAATTGCGATTTAGATTTACGCGCAGCACCAGACAATCACTATTCGCTTACTGGCTGCCTGCATAAACGAACAAGATCCTTAGCCTTAGATGTTGCCATTAATAATCCAAGCTTATTTGCAAAACAACTACTACAACATGCCTTTCAGCAAGCCGGTGTTTCAGTGCATGGGAAATGGTTGGAAAAAGGGACCCCCAAGAAAAGTCACTTAATTACGGCACATCGCTCCCAAGCTTTACGTGACATTGTCATCATCATGTTAAAAACGTCTGATAATCATATTGCTGATACCTTATTTAAAACACTGGCTACGCATCAGTCACACCGTGCGGGCACTTGGTCTGAAGGTGAGAAAGCGATACGCACTATTTTACAAAAACAAGCTAAATTAGATTTAACGAAAGCAACGATTGTTGATGGCTCGGGCTTATCACGTTATAACTTGGTCACGCCTGATGAACTCATGCAAATATTAACTTATGCTTACCATAACTTTCATTTAGAACCAGAATTTCTAGCCGGCTTACCGATTGCAGGCGTTGATGGCACCTTACGAAAACGTTTATTAAAAACAGCCTTATCGGATCAACTACGTGCAAAAACAGGCTCCATGCAAGGTATCAGCACCCTCGCCGGTTACCTTGAAGGGAAAGATAAACACCGCTATGCGTTTGTCGTCATGAGTAACAACTTCTCGGTGAAATGCCACGATCTACATAAGTTAGAAAAAAAAATTGTTAAAGCATTGGTGGGTTAGTGTTACATTGTCACTCCCTAACCCAGGGTCTCCATCTATTAGCGCAGTAGCATCAGGAGATTCCGGCTCAAGGCCGGAATGACAAAAAACACAGCCACCCCGGGCTTGATGCAGGGTCTCCATCCAGCGCTGTCATTCCGCACTTGATGCGGAATCTCCATCTGATACTACTATGGACGGAATGCCCCGGGGGTAGAAGGTCCTGCCTCAGGCTCATTTTCCCCTTTCAATTCACGACACCTTGTAAGTACCACTTCTGCCACATTATTACGTGCTTCACGCAGGCTTCCATTCAGTGAGTCTTGGTTGAGTTCAAGGAGACGGTGGACACGTGCAGTGAGCGCATCATCAGTGTGTTGTGATACCTCTGATTTAACCAGCATAAACAGCAAATTTGTAACTTGTTCGTCAGATAGAGTGGCTACATCATAGCATTCCATGGCCTCATCAAGTGTGACCTTGTTATCAAAATCAAACCGTGTGTCAGTGGCGGGTGTGTTGAAATATACTTGAAATTCTTGTTGAAGGCGTGCACGAACAGCTTCTTTAGTTTCCTGAGCCAGGGTGTCTGCGATACCTACTGCCGAGTTATAACATTGCTTCAGTGTGGTTTCTGCCTTGAGGATCTGATTATTATCTTTCATTAAACCTTCAATATGCTTAATCGCAGCAGACTGCGCATACCAGCGTGCACTATCCAAGACAATCTTCCCTGACATAAAGCGTATATCGATCTCATTGTGCATGGAATTCAAACCGGCAATCAAAATAGCCATATGTCCTTGTGTACAGGCTTCGTTACCGCTCTGCGTATTGCCGGCATCGACTGCTTCATCGCCGACAGTGTAAGATTGATCAATATTATGCAAAGTACGCAGCAAGCTTTCTTGTCGCATAGGGAGTGTGCCTTGGCATCGTTCATTATCATGAATAGCGCGCCAAACCAAGGTCAGTATTTCTCGGTAATTGGCCTGAGAAAAGTCACGGTATGTCTGATCTCTCATCGTTCCTCGAAAGCGATTAAACGTCGCTTTGGCTGCAGTAAGGTATGCCTGAGGATCTTGGCTAGTAGCTAATACGTGTTGGACAGGGCTATCCCTATCCTCAGTGCCCAATGATTCAGTATCAAAGGCGTCTAACCAGTCACGCATGGCTTGTATTGTCGTTTCGACTGTATCATCTTCTGAGGTAGTCGCTGAGTATAAATCGTGTAGCGTATTCAAACCCTTCACAATATCTTCGTGAACCACCGTGCCGTGTGCACTTTGTACGGGGTTTCGTTCACGGCCTTGACTACTTTCTGCGGTGTTTGTCGTGGCTGGAGGTGTGAGGACACTGTCTTGACCGGGGGAACCTTCTGGCTGTTGTGGTGCGGACGGTAATGACGTCAATAATGCCTCGCGCTCCGCCTGCATATCCCGAAGCCGAGCCGTAGCGCTGAGCATTTGGGTCACCTGCGGAACGCCTTCCGCTAAGTTAAAGTCGCCTTGGCTGCTCAGATCACCCCTGGGATTTGATCGCAAGTCGTTACGTCTACGAGAAAAATTGACGATATCTATCATGTCCGGCTTACATTCAAGGATGAGTGTTTCATAGAGCAGTGACAAGTGAGGGTCTTGGGGTTTTTCCATATCGGTAAGTGCTACTAAACAATCGTCACGATCTATGGAAGACATCTCTGCAAAACCATTGAGATTAGGATAAGTGATGATGATAAGGTCTAATAAATTGGTAATTGGCGGTGTGCGTAGCCATGACAAGAGGGGAGCATGCGCTTTAGCATAATGCAGCATATTATCTAGCGTTGACCCAATCATTGGTGTCTTCATCACAGCATCTTTTGCTAATTGGAGTGTAAGTGCTTCTGCTGTTAGAGGGCTGGGCTTTAACGCTTTCAGTTGTCCTTTGAGTGTTGATAATAACGTGCTGAGCGGACTATCAGTAGCATTTTCCAAAACACCCTCTGCATTGAAGGTCATGGCCGCATGATCTGCAAGACGAATGAGGTGAGCGAATTCGGTCATTGTTTCGGGTGTAATAGATTCCCTATTGAGAATATGAGATTGATAAAATATACGGAGTGTTCGTATGGTTTTAGGTTCGCTGATACTTGGCGCAGCCCGCTGGATCAGCGAAGATAGTAGGTTACGGGGAGAGGGTGCTGCGCCGTATGTGGCAAAAGCATCTACTGTGATTCTTTGTAGTGGTGCTTCTGGGTTGTGCTCGTGCTGGTATGCAGCAAGTCTGTCCGCGATAATTGATGGTCCTACGCGGGCACGAATAGCCACAACAAGCTCTGCCGGGCTTAGCGAACCTACTATAGTCTCCAATGAAGGGTGTTCACTGGGATTGCTATTGTCATTGCTTGGCATACTTAGTTTCCTTCTTTTATCATGGTATGGGTATTATAGTGTAACATTCTTAAGAAAACCTTAACAGCTGGTGAAAGGCTGGGTATTAAAGCCTAACATTCCAGTATTTGTCACCGCTTTCATCCCAGAATTTTCCGCAGGAAAATGTCTGGGATCTCCTTCGGACGCTAGAAAATGCTATAGAAGCTGAAGGAGACCCCAGTAAATAACCTACGTGACAGTGGCTGTTAATGAGTATTGCTACTTACTTACATGCATGTATCCTAGCTTCGATTATTTATTTTTACAGGAGTATTCTATGACTAACGGTGAAAGCAATAGAATTTACAATAGCATTTTAGAAACGATGGGATCTTCAACACCAACCTTAGCTCTTATCAATAAAGCCCTTGCAAAAGGCTTTGATTTGAATCATGAGAAAAACCGTCAATCCTTGTTGGATGCTGCTGTTACTTACAATGAGAAAGATGCTTGTCAAGCACTAGTAAAAACAGGAATGATAAACCAGAACACTTTAAATAAAGCGCTTTCCATCGCACTTTATGATTATGCTGAGCAACCAAGTAAAAGATACCCTATCTGTCAAATATTACTCAAAGCTGGCGCTAAGCCCGAAAAAGATGTTATTCCTGATATTATCTTTCCTATGCTAGAGGACGGTCTTTTTGAAAAAGGAATGAGAATTTTAGTGAGCCTGCTAAAACATGGTGCTGATGTCAATGCAACAGAGTGTGAACATGGATACCATCTGCTTTCAATGGCATCTCAGATGTACATACCAAAGGATGAAGTCGCCTCACCCAACCCTATCGGTCGATTGTTTGAGTTATTATTGAGATATCGGATCAACCCTGAAAAAGAGGTAAGTGTATACCAAGGGGGAACAACACCCCTTATGGAACTCGTTCAATCAAGGAAATTAAAATTAACTCGCTTATTACTAAATTATGGTGCAGACATTACGATGGAAGATAATCGTGGCGCCACTGCACTGGCTTACACCGATGGCCCTAAAGTAAAAGATTTACTGGTAAAAAGATTGCAAATCTTATACGGGAAACGCATCGCAACGTTAAGTTTAACATACAGTGATTTTCATAAAAATAATGAAGCAACGCTATTAGATCTTATCAATACTTTTGAAGAAGTAAAAGATCTGGTCGACAGTGGCGAGGATGTTTTTATAAGAAATAAGCTAGGTAGAACGGCACTCCATGCGACCATCACATCATCTCTTGGTAATGATGATGCAATACCTCTACTCAATTATTTCCTCGAGAAAGGCGTTGATCCCAATGCACAGACAGTTAGAGGGCTGACAGCGCTACACCAATTATGCCTGTTGGAAAGCTTAGAAGATGAAGTTTGTGAAGCAATGATCAAACTACTGTTGAGATATGATGCAAAATTAGATACTCAAGATATTTATGGCAAAACAGCCCTACATCGAGCGGTTCAAAAAGATAACTCGACTGCTGTCACTACACTTCTTAGGGCGGGGGCAAACCCATCCATCACTTGTAAATTAGGCAAAACGCCTAGTGATTATCCGTATGTAACAAGCAACATGAAAACACTGTTACGTGATGCGACAAAGAACTTCAAGAAAAAAAGAAAAAGAACCCCTGATGAAGAAGGCGAAGAACCCTCTGCAAAAAAACGGCCTCACGAAAAAGTTGGAATGTTTAAAACCACGCCTCCTCGTACCGTCAAAGTGGATACCAAATCGAAACACGTTAGAAAACCACAACCTTAAAGAAGGAGTATACGAAAATGGGTAGAATACAAATTGCAAAAGCAGCAGCAAGCGAGCGTACCTCGTTGTTTCTCGACATAGAAGGTAATGTTTGGTTAGCAGGAAAGATTGGTTGTGGCCATTTTTCTCCAGAAATCGTCGCTGAAGAGAATGATGGATGCGCGACTACCCCGGAACAAATTACACTCCCTGAAGGTGTAGCTATTACTGATATTGCTACAGGCAAAGACCACATTGCGCTGACATCAAATACAGGGGATGTTTACCTAGCGGGCGTAGGTGTTTTTGGTAACCTTGGCATGGGAGACGGTTTTTATCAAGATCTTGCTGTGCCAACACGACTAGCCACCCAACACAAAATTCAGAAAGCGACTATAGGCTATGCCCACACCTTGTTTTTAACTGATAAAGGCAAAGTCTATGCTACAGGTTCCAATTCTCATGGTGTCCTAGGCATTATGCAAGAAGACTCGCACAAAAATCATTTTCATCCGCAACTTGTCATTGCTCTATCAGATAAAAATGTTGTGGATATTGTTGCTGGCAAAGGACAAACGACATTCTTTCTAACGGATGAAGGTAAAGTATATGCTTGTGGTAGTGGCATGCGTCATTGTTTGGGTTATGAAATGGATGGCTATGGCATTCTACCGCTTTTGCTTACCGATCTAGAAGATGAATTTATCACGCAAATTGAGAGCGTTTATCACTACACCACTTTCTTAACCAGAAATGGCGAAGTCTACGCTTGTGGAGCGAGCTTCCCTGATCCCCTCGTGGAGAAGAAACAACCCTATGAACCGGTGAAAGCAAGCAAATTTTGTGAAGAACCGATTATTCAAATCGCAGCAGGTAGTTATCAAGTGTGCTACCTCACGGCTGATGGCCACGTTTACATGAGTGATAAAAAAGCTGGTGGTGAGGCAGCGCCAAAACGCATGACAAGCTTACCAAAACAAAAAAAAGTATCTTCCATTGCGGCAGGCGAGCAGCATTTCATTTTTATCATGGAAGATGGCAATGTATTCACATGTGGGAAAGGTAAACATGGCGCGCTTGGTTTAGGAAAATCAGTGCTTGATAAAGATATCTCACTCGAGAAGCCAGAAGAAATTAAAATCTTTACACCAGGAAAACCACACACACAACAACCTCGTCTCCGGGCGCGAAAAAAGAAAGAATTGTTTGATGATGTTGGCGAAGAAGACAAGGCAATATTAACCGCCATCCATATGGGAAATCTCCCTCTCCTAAAAAAATATGACCCGAAAGGAAATAAAGTAAAAAAAATAAAAGATGAATCCGGCAGGAATGCACTACAATTTTCCATCCAATGTGTTGATGGAGATAATATAGAGATATTGGATTGGTTAACCAGCAAGCCAGGAGGCAATATCTCCATTCATGGTACTGATGGTGAGATGACACCTTTCTTAAGAGCCGTTCAGGCAAATAAAATAGATGTGATGAGATGGCTAGCAAAACGTGGTGCAAATATCAATGCAGTTATTCAGCCTGGACTGTTCAATGCGTTGCATATTGCCGCCAATGTAGGCTCTGAACAACTGATTAGATGGCTCCTTAGACATGAGAATGCAAATCTCGATGTTAACAGCGAAACGTATGGGCAAGAAACACCTTTTATCATTGCCGTGGCACGGGGAAGTCTGGGTGTAATGAAAATGCTAAAATCACATGGCGCCAAGGTGTTAGTAACGAATAGCGAAGGCATGAATCCCCTCCATGTAGCTACATGGCATTTTAAACATGCAGAAATTGTTGATTGGTTAGCGTCAAGAAGGGGCGGCAACATTGATATCAATAGCCGAGATAATCAACAACGTACGCCATTTATGATGGCATTACTTAAACCCTCAACAGACAAAGGACTCGATCAAGTTGCTTTACTAAAACAACTCAAACAACTGGGTGCAGACACGACGCTTGTTGATGAGAATGGTCTCAATGCCTTACACCACGCTGTGATGAAATCAGTTGATCCATCACTTATGACTTGGTTAACCAGTGATGCATGTGGAACGCCTATTAACAGAAAAACAAGCGATGGTTCAACGCCCTTAGTACTTGCTGCTGCAAGACATGAACAAGCACTGGTTCAAACACTTTTGGTAGCGGGTGCTGATGCAACAGCGGTAGATGAAGAGAATAATAATGCCTTAATAGCCGCCATAAGATATGCCCCACCCATGATAAGTGTGCCTTATCATGGCGTCGTCATGTCTAGCACCAACGCCAACATTGTTACTTGGCTGCTAGAAGAGCATAGCCAAAGATTTGATTTGAAACATAAGGTAGAACACGGATATACGGCTTTACACATTGCAGCAGCGAATGATGGGTTCGATGTTGTCAAACAGCTGGTAGATCTCGATCCTTCATTGATGCATGAAAAAAACGATGAAGATCAAACTCCTTTAGACGTTGCCGAAGAAAATGAACATCAAGCAATTGTGGATTATTTTAAATCTATCAGACCAACGAAGAAACGGCGGATAACACAACCTCCTACTGAAAACCCTAGCGCTATGTTCTCAGGTAGGCGAAGTACAACGCGAGCAGCTAAAACTAAATCAGGCTATGCTTCTTCTCCAGGGCCTAAATGACAGGTCAGCCACGCCCTATCTGTTCCACTGTTGTCAGCCAAAAAGTTGTCTCAGCTGTCGCCCCGGCCTTTATGCGGGATATCCTATTAACAATCTTTGTGAATCGGTGAGGGGCATATTTTTCAACCTGAAAAAGCATTAATAGCCCAGTCCGGTATTCCCCTCCCAGACTTTTCACACATTTTCACTGTCATCCCGGCCTTGAGCCGGGATCTCCATCTATTACCACTGTGCTATCAGGAGACCCCGCATCAAGTGCGGGGTGACAGCATTTGTTCCTACGAAAAATTCCGGGATGACAGGCTTCGCGCCAGCAAAGCACATACAATACTTGTCGCATCTACTGCTCTCTCTGCCTGTAAGCGATCAAGTTGCGCTTGATAATCCGCTTCAATGCAATGTAATTTTTTGAGAAAAACATCCACTGTCAAATCCTCTTCTTGAATCACTTCACTAAAACCTTGCAATGCCATCTCAGCCGCATTTAAGAGTTGGTCACCACGACTGGCTTTAGCCGGTAAAGGGATCAAAACATGCGGTTTTTTTAAAGCAAGTAATTCGGCAATGCTATTGGCACCCGCTCGGGAAATAACAATATGACTATTCGCCAGTATTTGTGGCAATGCTTCGTCGATATATTCATGCTGTTGGTAATTGTTCACATCGATACAAGCAGAATCTAGCTTCCCTTTC
>BQJM01000028.1 GCA_021604705.1 marine bacterium B5-7
TTAAAGGTAGCAGAGGGAAATTAAGATAGGCTTAACAAGGGTGGGGATTAATATCAATTTTAGGTATTAATCCCCAGATGGCTGCCTAAGCAGCCTCTCCGAAGAAGGTTTGATAGGCAGTCGCAAATGACAACATCATTAGGGGGAATCCCCAAAGGAAGCCGATCAGCGTTGCACATAATAAACCGGCAAATAAGCTGATTAACAAGAAGAAGAAAAAGCAGCGTATCCAACGATGACGCACGATGTTGAAACTGGTTTTGATGGCTGCCCAGGGTTGTAAGCCTTGGCGGTAAGCAAGCAGGGGGGCGAACCAGCCAATGGTTAGAGAGATGTAAGTGAGGATGGCGGTAGTGATATATGGAATGACTTGTGCCACTGCAATGTAGAGTGAAGAAGGCGCTTGTTGTGGTGCAGGTGCCAACATCGCAAGCCCGTGTAGGCTAGCATAAGTAAAAGCGAGAACGGCAGCGTCTTTAATCAGGACTGCGATGACTGCAGTGAGCCCAACGGTCACAATAGCCTGATAGGGTTTAAATATATGGAATACAGATATTTTTTCTTTTTTCAGTAAGGCCAGTGAGAATACAATCATGCCAACGGAGAGTGGTGCAATAAGCAAAGCAGCGATGACATCGAATAGAATGTGGTGCCACAGAGAAAGCTGTCCGATGGTTTGTGCGAGATGGTTTATGTCAACAGGCCATATTTTTACGATCGCAAAACCCAATGCACTAAATAGCAAGGTAAATAAGAGGAAAAGTTTGAAAAAGCCCCATTTCGTACCATGGACACTTAACCAGGTATCTTTACATTGTGAAAAAATAGGAAATAAAAAACGACCGGCGAGGCGATCTTCTAGTGCATCTATCATTGGATGAGCATCCTTGCTTTGTAAAACACCAGTATACTCAATTTGTCGATAGCGATACAAATAAAAAAAGACGCATTTTCCTGCAAACAAGTTGCTTAGACAGCTTCTCCGAATAGGTGGTTGTATATCACGCCGTGTAGGAGGCTAATGAATGGCATCGCCCAGAATGCACCAATGATCGTTACAGATAGCAGCAAGCTAAAGAGTATTCCCATGATCAATGTGATGAACAGTCGGAACCAGCAGTGACAAGAGATCTTATAGCTGGTGACAATAGCCCGCCAGGGGTGGAGGTTGTGATGGTAAGCTAGCATGGGGGCATAATGTAGCGTTACGATCAAATAGATGGCAATTAAGATTGGGATAGCTAAGCCCAGAAAGTAAGCCAGCGAAGTTAAGAGTTTTAACGTTGGACCAGGAGGGATAATCATTGCCAGCGGTATGGGCAAGGTCAAAAATAAAATTGCAACAATAAATGCAGAACCTAATAAAATGAATCCAGAGAGCGCGCTAGTGATAAAAAGTCGCCAAAAGTGAGAAAAGGGATCAATAATCGAGGAAACTGGCGGACGATCGCCAGAGATAACGTTTATCACAAACACAAGGTGGCCAACAAATAATGCGGTAAGGAGGCCTCTAACAAACAGATGGTTTAGTGCTCTCATCACGTAAGAAAGGGCATGCGATATGGCGCTATGTTGGCTGAGGTATTCAGGTTGAAATAATATATTTTTTAAGGCTAATAAAAGTGGTGCACAGTACCCAAGTAAAATTGCCATTGAAGCGGCTAGTAAGAATAGACAAAGCATCATCGCCAAGTACAATTTGAGAAGGAGCCACTTGCTCCCATGTACATGTCGCCAAGCGGATGTAAGTTGTGAAAATATAGGAAATGTAAAACGACCGGCGAGGCGATTTTCGAGTGCGTCTATCATGGGGTGATCCACCTTGCTTTATAGTCCGCCAGTATACTCAATTCATCGATAGTGATGCAAACAAAAAAGGCTGGTTTTTCCACAAAAAAAGGCCACTTAAAGAAGTGGCCTTAGTCGGTAGGAAAACCGGATATTAGTCGAGTAACGCGCCTTTACCGGGCTTACGATTGTCGAAGTACTTCTTTAGTTTAGTGCGCAAGGTGCCGCGGCTTAAGCCTAGCATTCTTGCTGCTTTAGACTGATTACCTTTGCAATGAATCATGACAGTTTCAAGCAGAGGCGATTCGATTTCTTCTAAAACCAAATCGTAGAGATTGAAAGGTTGTTCTCCATTCAATTGTGTTAAATAACGGCGCATAGAATCACGCATGCATTCACTCAATGGTTTGTGCTGTGCTTGCTGTGTTTCAGGGGTATTGGCTTTGAAAGATGTGGGGTGCATTTCGCTCATGTGACTTAGTTCCTTTTAAGTTCGTTAATCCATCAAAATGGTAATCCTGTACCATTTTCACTTTACCTGTGATTGCCAAATGGTTAAGCAACAACCACAAGATGAAGCCAGTGTAGCGTGATTTTGCGCACTTGAAAAGGCCGATTTTGCACCATTTCACGTGCTTACAGAAGAATTCTGGTTTCTCTTACAACAGGTATGGCGAATATCTTACAAAAATTGCCCTGTTGATGGCATTAATTGTACATTTTGCACTTTTCGTCGCATTTTCGTACACTATTACCCTTGATATACGAATTCACTGGCGCCGATTTGAACTAGATTGCGGGCGCCAAGCAATAGAAATACGGCTAAAGCGAGTACCACAATGATTTCCATCCAACATTTATCAAAATGCTATCCTGGCGCGCAAGGTGATGTCGTTGCATTTTCCGATATTAACCTAGACATTGCACCCGCAGAAATTTTTGGGATCATTGGGCGCAGTGGCGCAGGTAAAAGTAGTTTGATGCGTTGCCTTAACTTATTATCGCAACCGACACGTGGTCGCATTGTCTTAGATGGCGAAGACTTAACAGCCTTGAATGCGCATGCTTTGCGTAACATACGTCGTCAAGTTGGTGTTGTGTTTCAGCATGACTGTCTCGTACATAACAAAACTGTTTTAACGAATGTCATGATGCCGTTAGTTTTTCAAGGTGCGACGCTATTGGCGGCAAAAGAACAGGCCCTGCATTGTTTGTCTTTAGTTGGTTTAACGGAAAAGCATAGGGTTTTCCCCAAGCAATTAAGTGGCGGACAACGTCAGCGTGTTGCAATTGCACGTGCGCTGGTGACTTCGCCGAAAGTATTATTGTGTGATGAGCCCACATCGGCATTAGATCCAGAAACAACACGACAATTACTGCAAGTTTTAAAGGATATTCGACAAACCCTGGGCGTGACGATTGTTTGCATTACGCATGATATGCAAGTGGTGCAACAGATCTGTGATCGTGTTGCGGTATTAGAGAAAGGGAAAGTTGTCGAATGCAAAATAACGCAAGATTTATTTAGCCAGCCGGAAACACAAGTCGCAAAAGAACTTGTGCACCATGCCGTGAATGATGCACTGCCTGAGGCGATAAAATCTCGTCTCAGTTCAAAAATGTTAGCCCCCGATCCATTGTGGCGATTAGTATTTAAAGAAACAACAGCTTCCCGTGCGGTGATTGCGGAGGTAAGTTGTCAATTTGCTGTTGCCCTCAATATATTACAAGCCAACTTGAGTATCGTACACAATGAATCGATGGGTTTTATGTTGGTGGAAGTTATTGGGGAATCTGCAGCCATGGAGAAAGCAAAAATGTATTTGCAGTCGCTCAATATTGGCGTGGAGGTATTAGCCTATGTCGATTGATATGAGTTTGTTACTGAATGCTACCGGCGAAACCTTGCTCATGGTGGGCGTGTCAGGCATTGTTTCAAGCCTATTGGGTTTATTGCTAGGCATCGTGCTTTATCTTAGCCGGGATAAGGGCTTAGGTGCCTGCTATTGGCTTTATCGTGGTTTAGATATTTTTGTGAATATGACGCGATCTATCCCGTTTATTATTTTATTGATTTTGTTGTTGCCGATCACCCGATGGCTAGTGGGTACTTCAATTGGTACGGCAGCGGCAACGGTGCCATTAAGTTTAGGTGCGATTCCATTCGTTGCACGCTTGATGGAAACCGCCTTATTAGAAGTGCCAGTAGAACTCATTGATGCAGGTTTAGCGATGGGCGGCACGGTAAAACAAATATTGTGGCATATTATTTTGCCGGAAGCGTTATCCACGATTATTCAGAATGTGACCGTGACCTTTGTAACATTGGTGAGCTTTTCTGCGATGGCGGGTGTGGTTGGCGGTGGTGGTTTAGGAGATGTCGCAATTCGTTATGGGTATCAACGTTTTGATCAAATGGTGATGCTAGAAACGGTGGTGATTTTAATTGTGTTGGTGCAGTGTATTCAATGGGCGGGTGATGCCTGTGTGAGACGGTGGGGAAAAAAATCATGAAAAAATTATTCTGTACTCTCTTGAGTGTGTGTTTGTTAGCAGCATGTCATCAGAAAGAAGCACCAAATGCCTTGAAAGTAGGCGTTATTGCGGGTCCTGAAGCGGAGATTATGCAAGTGGCAAAACAGCAGGCGGCAAAGTCGGGTGTGACAATTAAGGTGATTGAATTCACCGATTATGCCATGCCGAATCAAGCACTGAGCGATGGCAGTATTGATGCGAATATGTTTCAGCACTTACCTTACTTGAAGCAAGCGATGAAAGCACGTGGCTACCAATTCAACGTGTTGGGGAAAACATTTATTTACCCGATGGGTGTTTATTCTAATAAAATAAAGTCACTTAAAGCACTTCCCGCGCATGCGCTGGTTGCCATACCGAATGACCCCAGTAATGAAGCAAGGGCTTTATTGCTATTGCAATCAGCCGGGTTGCTGCAATTAAAGTCGGGTGCAGGTTGGCTTGCTACGCCACGTGATATTAAAACGAACCCTAAACAACTACAGTTTAAAGAATTAGATGCGGCTGATTTGGCTCGCACATTACCTGATGTAAGTATTGCGGTGATTAATACAAACTATGCTATTCCTGCCGGATTGTCACTCAATCAAGCGTTGCTACATGAGCAAGCTGACTCACCGTATGCAAATCTTGTGGTTGTACGGGCTAATGATAAACGCACTAAACAGCTCAATATTTTGATACAATCACTGCATTCTCAAGCTGTGTTCACGGCAGCAAAACATTTATTTCATGGGGCAGCAATGCCTGCGAAAAATGATAAGCTAAAACAGTAAGCATTTAGGAGATTATATGCAATTACATAGATTAATGGGTTTAGGCAGTGTTTCTAGTGAAGAGCATCCACGCGCACGTTTTGTCGCAAAGCTATTTGATAATAGTATGGTTGTCGTTGTTGTTTTGTTGGCTGTTCAGTGGCATTTGCAGCATGTAAATTTAATCAGTATGCCAGCGAATCATCTGATTAATTCTTTTGTCTGGTTATTTATTGCTGCGCGCCTGTTTATTCCACTTTTCTTTGTTCGGCATCGTGCCTCTTATTTGTTGGATAATGTCACTTATCTTTTTATTCTATTTATTGGTTTAACCTTACTATTTCGTGTGCCAGCTGTATTAGACATGATGCGTACCTACCGAATTTTATTGGTGCTTGCATTGTTAGTGCCATGGTTTGATCATTGTTTTCAATGTTTGTCTGATAATCGCTTAACAACAACCATTTGGTCTGTGCTGGTTATTACAGTCTTGGCTGGGGTTTTTATTTCAGATATTGATCCCAATGTACACTCTATTCGTGACGGCATTTGGTGGGCGTGGGCCACGGTCTCAACGGTTGGCTATGGTGATGTGGTACCAACCAGCATGGCGGGCCGTATCCTCGGTGGCTTTTTGATTCTAATGGGCTTAGGTATTTTTGCGGTATTAACCGCGAACTTTTCTGCGATCTTTGTGCAACGCAAGGTGAGTAAAGTGGGTAAAATCGTTGAAGAAGAACAAGCGGAATTGCAGGTGCTTAGCGAGCAATTGGATACGCTATTAACCAGTGTACAATCCTTGGATGCGCGTTTGAAGTCGATTGAAGAGCGTTTGTAATTAGTCATAATTGATCCAGGAAGGGTCCTTCTTGTCAAAAATTCCTTGATGAATGAAGAATACTTAAGCTTACTTTAAGCTGGTGTTGCTATAATAAGTCACAGACATATAAAAAGTAGGGCACCGAGATGACTCTCTTTAACGCCACACAATATGCAAAGGAGTATTGGGCTCCCCTGCAAAACCTTATTCCTCAAGTGATTGAAGCCTATGATGCAAAGCGTTCATGGTGGCAGAAGAATCGCGTATACCGATGGTTTACAGAATCTAAAGAGCTCCGTTTGTTTCGTGAACGTTTGAAAAAGAGACAAAAGTTCAGTTTAGATGGTGAGACGGTTCTGTTTAAGATATTTGAAGAATTCAAAAAACCTAGATTTTTTTTATATCTACAGGAACAGTGGGCTCTTACTCAAGAGACAGGCACCAAAAGGGCAGTAACATCCCAATTTCCTCAAGCTGCTCCAGCAAGTAAGCAACAAGAGTCCTATCGTACCCAGCTATTAGATGCCATCGCACCCTTGGTTAGGCTTGAGGGTTCTAAGAGCGTAAGTGCGAGGAAAGATGAAGGTTTCCTCATATGCATGAGTCATCTAGTCCCTAAGTTAAAGCTGCTATTTCCTGTGCTGCAAGCCAGAGAGATAACTGCTATCGAACAAGATTTTGGTGTTTTTTTTAATTCGTTCGAAACATTTAATCAAATGCAATCATTGTTTAAGGAGTGGTGTAAAAAATCTCAAAGATATGAAGCTTTTTTTAAGAAAGTATCTTTTCCAAAAGAGTACCAGCCCTTCATTCATCGTTTTTTGACCTTTGTGAAATGGATTGCCGACATTAATACAATCATTCAGAAAGAGAGATTCGAAGAAGAAGATATTGAAAAGGTTGAAACGATCGTTCAAGAGGCAATGCGTTCTCCCCGTAAGGCGTTGATTGACTCCGTAGCGAACTATGTTGAAAAAATGAAAATGCGTCGAGATAGGGCTTATGATCAAGGCTTGCAGGCGCGTTTGCTTCAACAGTGTGCGAAGGGTAACAACCCAGCAAAAGAGAAAGCGATTGCTAAATTATTTTATCAAGACTACTTTCGTAAACTGAACCAGGATGCCCATCACTTTATGCAAATGATGCAGACCTTAGAAAAAACTGAAAGTAACAGTGTTTCTCATCAAGCTTTCTACGATGATAATGTATACCCGCTGTTGCTGAAGATTGAACAAGCAAAACAACCAACAGATGCATGGAAAGAATTAATGGCGAAAGTTGAAAAGTACATTGCCACACTGAAGAATACGCCCAAGCTTGATCAGACTCAAATTCATGAGCAAGCCGATCAGCTACCTGACAAAGTAGCATTTCGACCTCATACACATCTGCCTATTCAAGAAAACGAAGAGGGCTTGATAAAAGCTATTCGAGCAGATAGGGGCGACAAACACTTTGGATATTATCTGGATGGCTTAATGAAAACCTCATCGGGTGATAAGCCATTACCGCACATACGCAAAGGACCCAAGGGAGCCTATACCGTGGGGATGGTGCTTACTGAGAAAAAGGGGCATTTCAAATGGCAAGTCATGGAACGAGCAAGCAAACAACCCATGTATGCTGAGTCGATAAAAAAATCGAACGAGCCAGGACATGGCCATTATAATAAGCCAAATTCAATGACTTATTTTAAGCTTGGAAAACATGCACCCAATGCATTTAACTTGAAAGCACAAGCAGGTGAGGATTATCCGAATACAGGGTTAATTTTTTACAAGGATGATGTGCTTGTGAATCGTATTCTGGAAAACACATCACATCTTCCAACCTATGAAAGGCCATTTGAGCATAATAAAAAGCAATGGGCTGAAATTTTTCTAGAAGATAATAGGAGTAGTTTCTTTTCTTCTCTTGATGATATCTCAACAAGTAAGGCAAAGTTTAACGAAGTGCTTGGACGTGTTCGTGTGAAGAGTATTCGCGCTGTGGGTATTTTTGAAGATACCTTGGCGGCGAGATTGCTGGCACAAACTCGAGCCGAAAAATTGAACCAGCGTATACAAGCATGGTACAAAAAAAATGATTGGAAGGATAATGTGCCGACAATACCTATTATGTTTTATCTGGATGGTGAATTAACACTTTATAGCGAGGCAGAGCAGGCACATGATCGTGGCATGCAAAATCACTCAGCTCAGTTTCAGGCATCCTTAAAAGGGGCCGGTGGCTCAAGATAAGAAAAGACTGTACATATTGTTAACTTAAGGCCAAATGATCTCATAGGCAGCAGACCGTCCACTTGCTATAGGTTTCAAACATTCTTTGCTCACCAAGTCTTTTAACTCCCTGTAGGCGGTGGCGCGACTCGTTTTGGTGAGGTGCATGTACTTTTTGTTTGTCATGTCACCCATAAACCCATCTTTTCCAGCATTTAATAAACGATTTAAAACTTTCTTTTGTCTTTGATTCAGCTGAGTATTAAGATGCTTCTCCCAAAATCGTGCTTTTAATTGAATGCTTTCAATGAGCTGTAAGCTATTAAATATGGCACTATCAATGCAGCTTAAGAACCATGTTAGCCATTTAGTGATATCCATATTTCCTCGACAGGCGAGTTCTAAATTTTTATAATAACTTTTCCTGTCTTTCATCATGGCGCTGGACAAGCTGTAGTAACGCACAGCATTTTTTTCATCTTGTGCCAGTGCTAAATCAATGATGGCTCTACCTACACGACCGTTACCATCTTCAAATGGATGCAGCAGTTCAAACCATAGGTGGGCAATGCCAGCACGAATTAATCCATCTGCTTTGTTTTGATGGTTAAACCAATCTATAAATGTTGTTATATCTTTTGTTACAAACATTGATGGTGGAGCTTCATAGTGTATCTTTCTCTTTTCTGGTCTGCCAGATACAATTTGCATATCGTTAATTTCTCTGATTTTTCCCACAGTAATTTTTTGTATGCCGGAGTATCCCGTTGGGAATAGTGCTGCGTGCCAACCTTGTAAGCGATCTAAGGAGAGAGGTTCTTCATAATGCTCAGTAGCATCCAATAACATATCTAATAAACCTTCAACGTATCTATCTGGTGCTGTTTCGATACCTACATTTCTTAAACCTAGCCTGTTTGCAATGGATGAACGTACGCTGTCACGATTAAGGTGTTCACCTTCTATTGCTGAGGTTTCTACGGCTTGTTCTGCAAGTATTAAGGCATCCATTTCCTTTGCTGCTTCATGATAAATGGCTTGCGTTATCCCCAAGAGTTTTCCTTGAGAGAGTCGCACTTTAGCAACCAGAGGCGCTAAGCTGCGCTCATCCCAATAAAAGTTTGGCCAATCCTTATTTTTCCATATCCAGTTTGTCATTTAGGCGGCCTAATTGTTTTGCTCCACGAGGCAATTATAGCATATAATCGCTTCAAAATATGAAGCGATTAGGGCACACAATCGCCTCAAAAGGGCTCTTCGCGATCTTTTTTGATGTTTTTAGGGCTGTGAGTCGCTTCTTGGCGGCAGTGAAGAAGTGTTTTACGCTTTTGCCTTCCACGTTTCACACTGCTTTTCACGTAATTGATTCTTCAGCGTAACGTAGCAAGGTAAGCCATCCTGATACGGCGGATAATCTTCGCCTTGGATTAAGGGCTTTAAATACGTTTTGCAGATATCTGTGATGTGGAATCCATCTTCACTGATAAAGTCTCGTGGCATGGCTTTTTCGACGTTGGCGACGTCTTCTAACGGTGCTTCGCCAATATGCCATTGATAAGGCCAGTTCTGATCTCGTTCGACGGTCATCATCACGGCATTTTTACCTGCAATGGCAGCATCCATGGCCGCTTTCCCTAGTGCATAAGCTTGGTCTACATCGGTTTTTGACGCAATGTGACGTGCAGCGCGCTGCAAATAATCAGCAACAGCCCAGTGGTATTTGTAACCGAGTTGGCTTTTAATTAATTGTGCTAGCACCGGCGCAACCCCACCGAGTTGTGTGTGGCCGAAGGCATCTTTTAAACCGGCGTCTGAAAGAAATTTTCCCTCATGGTTGCGTACACCTTCTGAGACAACAATCACACAGTAACCATGCTCTTTAACGCAGTGATCAACGCGCTGCATGAAGGCTTTTTCTTCAAAAGGAATTTCAGGAAATAAGATGATATGCGGTGGTTGGCTATCAGCTTCGCTGGCCAAACCGCCAGCAGCAGCAATCCAACCGGCATGACGGCCCATCACTTCCATAATAAACACTTTTGTTGAGGTTGCAGCCATAGAAGCAACATCTAAACCCGCTTCACGTATAGAAACTGAAACGTATTTTGCAACAGAACCAAAGCCGGGACAGGTGTCCGTCAGTGGCAGATCATTATCAACTGTTTTTGGAATACCAATGCAAGTAATGGGGTAGTCTTGCTGTAAACTAAATTGTGCGACTTTGTTCGCTGTGTCCTGTGAGTCACCACCACCATTATAGAAAAAATAACCGATGTCATGCGCTTTGAATACTTCAATGAGGCGCTCGTATTCCGCACGGTTCTCTTCGATGCTTTTTAATTTGTAACGACATGATCCAAATGCACCTGATGGTGTGTGGCGCAGCGCTGCGATGGTTTCATCGCTTTCCAGACTTGTGTCGATCAATTCCTCGTTGAGGGCGCCCAAGATACCATTTTTTCCGGCAAAGACTTTAATGCCATGTTTTTTGGCGGCTTGAATTAATCCACAAGCCGACGCATTAATGACTGATGTGACACCACCGGATTGTGCGTAGAAAGCGTTCTTCATGTGTTGATCCTTGTTGAATAAAGCATTTTGAATGGAGCGTAAAATAGGTAAGGTGAGTCTGTCGAAAACCGTCGGCGGCAGGGATAGCCGCCGTCGAGCTACATGGATGCATTTATGCGTGTTTTTGGCAGATTTACTTTACCTATTTAAGTAGCGTATTCTAAAAAAAAAATATTACGTTATAATATCCAAATGAACACACAAAACAAGCCAATTTACCTCGATTATGCTGCCACAACCCCCGTGGATGCACGCGTTGCAGAGAAAATGTCACACTATCTGACGATGGAGGGTGTTTTTGGTAATCCAGCTTCAACGACGCATGCCTATGGCTGGGCTGCTCAGCAAGCGGTAGAGCAAGCACGTGGGCAAGTGGCACATTTGGTGAAGGCTGACCCTAATGCAGTCATTTTTACTTCAGGGGCAACAGAATCGATTAATCTTGCCTTGCAAGGTGTCATGCGTTTTTATCATCGCAAAGGCAATCATTTAATTACATTGCAAACAGAACATAAAGCAACATTAGATACTTGTGCATTTCTAGAAAAACAGGGCTGCCAGATTACTTATTTAAAAACACAATCGGATGGCCGGGTTGCCTTAGCTGATCTAAAAGCAGCATTCACCGAGCAAACTGTGTGTGTCTCTTTGTCACATGTGAATAATGAAATTGGGACTATCCAAGATGTTTCGGCGATTGGCGAGTTAACGCGTGCGCAGGGTATTTTATTTCATGTTGATGCAGCGCAAAGTGCAGGTAAGCTACCCATAGATGTTAACGCAATGAAGATTGATCTACTGTCTTTATCCGCACATAAAATATATGGGCCCAAAGGGATCGGTGCTTTGCTTGTTCGACAACAGCCCCGTTTGCGTTTGATGCCAATGATGTATGGTGGGGGGCATGAACAGGGTTACCGTTCTGGGACGTTGCCTACGCATCAGATTGTGGGGATGGGTGAAGCCTGTGCGATCGCAGCAACGCAAATGGATGCAGATAAAAAACACCTACAAGCTTTGGCAGAACAATTACGTGATGGAATACTGGCATTGGGTGATACGGCAATCAATGGCACGTCTGAAGATAAAATCGCAACAATTTTGAATGTTCGTTTTGGTGGTGTGGATGGGGAAGGCTTACTGAATGCACTAACAGGTTTAGCTGTTTCTTCTGGTTCGGCCTGCACCTCAGCAAATGTTGAGCCATCACATGTGTTACGTTCGATTGGTTGCAGCGATGCTGCTGCACATCAAAGTTTACGTTTCTCACTGGGGCGTTATACGACGGCAGAAGATATAGAAGCTGCGCTGAATCAACTGAAGCAGGCATTGTTGCTAGTTCGCTAGCGTTGCATTAGCAAACAGTGTCGGCGGAATAAAGTGATAGAGGTTATTTTCAATCATGTAGTCTATCAATTGCTGTTTTTTTTGTAGCCGCCACTTAAAGCAGAGCGTATCAATTAGACTTTCAATAGTATAGGTATCTAGGTTTATCCGTGCTGAAATGGCCATGGTGTTATAGCCTCGAAGAAGATAGAACAAACATTCTGATTCTTTTGTGTTGAGATAGCGATTGTCTGGTGTTGGGTTTTTTATTGTATAGTAAAAGGTGGTTTGATCATCTGGCATGCCCATGGAAATGTTGTGTGCAAAATCAATAGAAGCTGCTGTTGTGCATAGGTGCCGATGACATAATAAGCTTCGGGTTCTTGTATGACTATCAATATGGATAGACTTTTCAATCGTAAATAGGTGTTTGTCTCCATTAGAGAGTGCTAATAATCCAAATGATGTAATTGTTTGAGCTGAGTTATACACTTCCCGATCATGAGAGCGGAATACTTCCGCGTGCTCTCTCGCACGGCAGGGTAGATCATAGTCTCTATCACCAATTGCTGCTTCCCACGTTTTGTATCCCAATATGTTGGCGGTGAGAGGAGAGATACTGTGGAAAGATAGATCTTCATCGATAGATTTCAATAACCAATAGCCAGGTTTGTTTGCTAAATGGTCCTGAGGTATTGAGTGCATGTGCTCTAATTCCTATATTGTCATTTCAAACGCAACATTACCATCTTCATTAGATAGTAACGCTAATTTTCCTTGATGTAAGCTGAGAATGGTATTGGCAATCCAAAGTCCTAATCCGCTTCCATCTGGAGAGCCGGAGCAACCGAGTTGAAACAAAAGAGGCGCACGATCGCTTGGTATGCGTGGCCCATTGTTCCGAATAATAATCGATGTTTTTTGTTGTTCTGTTATATGCGATTCAATTTCTATTTGAGGTGATTTTGTTTTGTATTTTTGTAAGATGGTAAGGGCATTATACAAAATGTTAAGCAGTGCTTGCGTCAATAATACTTGGTTAATATTCAGTGTTTCTGTCGGTGTTTTCAGCGTTTTCACAATGCGAACATTTGTTGCAGAAAGTGAGTAAGCGAGTTGTTCGAGAGCGTGTTCTATCAGGCCTACGATAGACGTTTTTTCTAATAATAGGTGCGAGTGTTCCGTGATTTGTGACATGCCATTAATAATTTGCGAGATACGTTCTGTTTGTTGCAATGATTTAGAAATAGCATTTTTTATCGCGGTTTTGTCTTGCACCTTATTTTCAAGCTGAGCCAAGCAACCTTGCAAATATAATTGTGCTATCGCTAAAGGTTGATTGAGTTCATGCGCCAAGACACTCGGTAAGCTTTGGGTCAATAATTGGATGCTTGATGCGGTATTAGATTCATGTGTTACATCTAAGGAATACGCAGATGAGCCGATAAAATCACCAGTTTCATTAAAATGGGGGGTTAATGTGACTTGTATGCGTTTTTCTTGGTCGTCAAGTGTGTAGGCTGTGCGCCGGTAAGTGACTTCTTTACCTGCGTCAAAGACGATAGGGATGTAATCAACAAGGGCCGAATAATTTTTTTTTCCGAGCACGCGCTCCACTGGTTCACCAATGAGATGATTGGGTGGCAGCACGAAATAATCACTATAGGCATTATTGCAGTACGTGTAACATTTGTTGTGATCAAGATAGGAAAGTAATGGCTTCATGATGCGTGCTGAATGGCTCCGATAACGCTGATTAATTCAACAAGAAGGAGAATTCTAACACAGGTGGCATTTTTTAATAGGGTTAGTTATGGGGGGGGGCTGTTCTATAGTTTTGATGGAGAGTTTGTTTGTTTATATTGTATTATGTGATAATAAGCCAATAACTAACTGGAGTCTCGTGTGACCTTAGGTGCAAATACAAAAAAATTCTTCGACGCTTTACGTAAAGAAAATGAATGCAATCCTGCAAAGCCGATGCAGTCTTTATCGCCAGAGACGGTTAACAAAGACACTGTGCAACTGCTTTGTGAAACGATGAGCCCTTTGCCGCATGGCGTGTCTGAAGCCGATTTTAAGCACACAAGTGTACAATGTCAGCATGAAGCGGTACCTTTACTGGTGTATACACCAAAAAACTATGATGAAAAACAGCATGCGACGATCATTTTTTTCTATGGTGGTGGTTTTGTTTGTGATTTGTTGCGAGCACATTATGCGGGGATTGCTACGCTGGCAAACATGACAAACTGTCAGGTGATAGCCATTGATTATCCTTTAGCACCAAAGGTAACAGCCGAGACGATGCCAGCGCTTGCTTATTACGCCGTGTTGTCGCTTTACGAACAAGCCGACCATTTTAGGATTAATTCCTCTAACCTTATACTCTCAGGATTTAGTGCCGGGGGAAACTTGGCATCTGTTGTGGCTTACAAAAATATTGTATTGGGCTCATCTCAGTTGCCGATTAAGCAATTGTTATTATTTAATCCCTGGCTAGATTTATCCTTAGAAACGCATAGAAACACTATTTTTCATAAAGAACAATCATTTGATGAGATGTTAACAACTGAAATGTTAGTCTATTTTTCTCAGCACTATCTTGCTGAGGTTAACCCAAAAGATCCGACCGTATCACCCTTGTATATTGAGAAAGAGGTATTAAAAAAATTTCCACCGGTAACTTGCATCTCTGCTGAATATGATCGTTTACGTGGGGATACAGAGGCACTGATAAAGCGATTAGATGAGGCGGGTGTTTCTGTTACGCAAAAATTATGTGAGGGTCAAGCACATGGTTTTTTTATTGCTCGAGCAGCATTAGATGATGGCATTGATCCCGCAGTGGCTGCGGCAGAAATACTGAATAGCCAGGTTAAATAATACCCTCAGCAAGAAAGATGCTGGGCGGTATGAATAGATGATAATTATTGTCTATAACAAAATGTCTCAGATCATTGGCATTAGCGCAATGACATTTTAAACAAATAATGTCGATTAGATGGGCAGTGTCCTGTGCTGAAAACCCTATTCTTTTCGCGATTTCTTGGGTCGCATACTCACGAATTAAATAGAACAAACATTCAGATTCTTTCGTGTTAAAGTATAATTTTTCAAACATCGTATTATCGATGGTATAGTAAAAGCTGTCATATGAATGTGGCATGTTAGCCGCTAGTTTCTTTGTGAGTTGGTAGGCTTCGGGTGTGATGATGAATGCTGTTTGACACATGACCGTGTCAAGTTGACCTTGCAAATTTTTTTCTAACTTTTTAATGCCTATGCTAACGAGGTGTTTATCATAAGAGTAGCGTTCAGAAGAGAAGAAAAAAGCATCGCATTCATGCGTCAGTAGATTAAAGTCATGGGTGCGAAATTTGTCGGCGTTCTGATAGGCGGGACAACGCATGTCGAAATCCGTTAAGCCTAAAAGATCTTCCCAGTGGGTGTAGCCAATGAGTTCAGCAAAAGACTGTGAGCAAGATTGATAACGGAGGTTTTCACTAAAGGACTTACGGACCCAATGACTAGAGTCTTCACCTAAAAAATGCGCAATAAGATTTTTGTTGTGATTGCTAAACATACAGTCCACCCCAAAATGCATATTCTCTCTTTACTCTATCAGGTTGTTTTCTGTTGTAACATAGTGGTTTACCACCCCTTTTTACCCAGGGTCTTGATTAATATATTGACAAAACTATGTGTCTGTACGGCTGTGGAAGGATTTAACATGGCGGAATGGGCATACAGCCAGTTAGATTGGTCGATTTGAGATATTTTTCCTGTCGCTAGATAGTGTGCTGTTTGTGCTGAACTTGTGTCGATACCACTGTATCCCAATGCTGGTTTTGGTTGATATGTTGTGCTCATGAAGATGGTTTCTATCAAGGTGATTAGACGTTTGAATAGATCTAATTGTGGCACAGCTTTAAATAACAATGTCGTTGGCAAAAGATTACCAAGAAATTCTGCCAAATGTGGATGATTGGCTGCTAGCCTAATACACTCTGAACCAATGTACGCCTTGTAACGGTGCGCTGCTTTCAAGCGATGACTGATTTTTTTTTCGGCCTCGGCGAGTTGTGTGGCAAGTTCTTTCCATCGAGTATTTGATTGCTTATCCATTTGTTTGATTTGTTCATTAAAACTTTTCGGAAACGCACAACCATGTTGATCCCGTGGATGTTGTGTTATCCACGATTCATATAAACTTGCTTGCATGAAAGGGTTGAGTAAGTGGGAAGCAGGGATCCCTAGCCACATAGCGGTTTCGTAAGCCGAACCTAACTCTAGTTCAGTCAGTAATGTTGCTAAAATAAACTCATCTAAATCTTTTTCTCTATCAATTTTTGCTTGAAGCGTTTTCGAGGGTTTGTTTTTAGGAATAGGGCCAAGAATGTTGTCATTTTTTGAATACAATACAGTAATGTGTTTCGCTGCGTTGATAGCATAAGGTAGATTCCATGGATCATTTTTGGCGCGACCATTGTTGAATGACAAAACATCATTGGGCACAGCCGCCTGCCATAAAAACACTTCATCGAGTGCAGCTCTTTGTTGTTTTCCGAGTTGGTTCATTGCTTGTAGTGCAACACAATTCCCTAAGCTATGCGCAATGAGATGAATGTGTTTAACACCGATTTCACGCAGTTGTTCTATTAGCTGTACTAGTTTTTTTGCAGCAGGTTTTGCCTGAGAGACCGCTTGCATATAATTTGCTGACTGCACATCGCCAGACCAAGAAAATCCGATAATACGTTGATAGTTGTTGTAATCAGTTCTTGTATTACCCGCAGCAGCATTCAGGTGATACTCCATGGAAAGTAACCATTGATGCGCACCCGCTCCATTCAGTGTGTCAAATCCAGGCTCCCAGGCTTTGTCTTTTTTGAGTGATTTAAATCGTTCTTTCAGTTGATAGGCATCGAGATAAAGTGTTGACGGGATATCAGAGAAATTAATAACAGCGCGATCATTTTCTAAGTCAACATCATGAATCACCTTACTATATTCACCTAATGGAATGTTATAACCATGAATAAAAATTGTGATGCTGCTTTGATGCTTTTTTGTGAGCACCTCTAGCAATCTTCTTTCTTCGGTCGTGAGAGGGCGTAATTTTTTGGGATGTGCATTCACCAGCATTGCTGGTGCCAAAGTTTTTAAGCTTATTTTTGGTTCTGCATGAGGACGCTTTCCTATATCCACGCTTACTTTTGGCCAAGGGTTCTGCGCTTTATGATCTAGAAGAAACAGTTTTTGGCGGCTAAATTCGCTTACGCCTATGGATGCTTTCCATTGTCTTCCAGTACGCGCGGGCAGAATACTTATAGGTGGCTCTAGCGTATGTTGTTTTTCATCATAATAGACAGTTCCTTGTGGTAATGCCGCGTTGGTTCCTAAGTCACATCGCAACTGGATTCGATACTGCAAGTTGAGTTGATCGGATGCATGTGTCTGTTTCAAGGTATTCATTGACACAAAAAACTGTATGCCGGGCATTTGTTTTAAGGTAGCAAGCGATTTTGTTTGGACGAAACGATTTCGATCCGAATCATCGATAGATAGAGAATTCAAGGATACTGGCACACTGACTTTGCCGGATAGTTCATCGAAAGTAAAATGTTTTTCCCCTATATGCTTGTGAGCGTGTTTGAAAGTAATTGTCCCATTCTCGTGAGACAAACTGCCATGCAAGGTAAAAACAGCATTGACAGTTTGCTGACTGTTTGCGAGACGTGGCATCCAATGCGCATCAATGATGTGTTTTTCCAAATGGAATGGGAAAGTTGGTAATGTTCGATGTGGATTACAGTGTAAGCCTTTCTTTGTGGGAGAAGGTGTGAAGCTAGATTCTGTGACATATCCTGAAATACTAATGCCTTGTGCGCACAGACTTAAGGTGCTGAACTCGACAAGTCCATCTTTGTGTAGTGTGATGCAACTGCTGCCGACGCTCAATTGACATTGAGTTGTTGCGCTGATTTCAATGCTATTGGCATGGGTTATCATTGTTTTTGTTTGGACTTGTTGTGTTTGGGTTCTTTGCGTAATCTGCTGTCCTGATTGTGCTAACAGTGTTTTGCAGGATAGTTTTGTTAGTGAACTCTTAAAGCGATGGCTTACAGCGTTGCTTAATAAACCCATGTTTGTTTGAATGCGAAAATTGTTTTCTGTATTTACTTTAATACTATGTCTTGCCTGCTGATAACTTTTGTGTGAGGTGACGAATAAAACATTCTTTTCCGACATGGACTGAATAGCTTGTTGTGATCTTTGCACTATCTGACCATCAGTACTTCTGAATAACATGCTGGCATTATTGTGATTATTTTGCTGATAGACTTGCCGGCTTTGGATTGTTTTTATCTTCGTGGTTTGTTCGCTGGTTTCATCCCATGTCAGATAATGATTTTTTGGTGTTTCCCAGTGCAGCGGCCGTTCTTCTTTTAAGTCGCTGAGGGTCGTGACAATATGGGGAGATAAAAATGTCGACCCCAATTGGCTAGTTAAGACGACCTGGTGACGCTGTAAGGGGGATTGATAAAGGAGATGTGTTTGTATGGACGGAATAGGAGGCGATATTTCTGAGCCAACGGGGTTAAATGCCCATCGTAACCGGTAGCAACTTTTTTTATCGAGATGGATGCCGTTAACACGGGCTGTTTGCAACAGAGGAAGGGCTATTTTTGGAAAAGGGGTTGCGGGCGCTTTTTCTATATTCGTTTTATCATCGTTTTTATAGTTAACACGAAAAATAGGGGGCGATTTTTCTTTGATATACCAAGTGCCATTCTGAAAGGTAAGGAATATTTTCTCTGTATTGAAAACACGCTGAAGAAAGTGCCATCGTGACTCACCGGGCGGATTAATCCAATTTTTCTTTCGTGTTTTTGACAGAGAATATTGAATATCTGTCATTTCATCTGGAAAACAATCCATGATAACTGCTTTGGCTGTTTTATCTAAGAATACTTGTGGTTTGTTTTGTGTGAGTAAGCGATGCAGGGGAGATTGCAAAGTAAAACGAACAGTTTGTTGCAGTCCTTGTTGCGACAACACATGAATGAATGCAATAAAACCCAGGAAACTTTCTTCTTTTAAATGTAGAGATGCTTGCTTGTGAAAAAAACCTTGTAATGGTAAGTGGATAGGCAGTACAAGGTCTATTTGAAACATATAGCCACGATTTTCCATCACATAACCGTGGGAGTTTTTCACGCGGAAGCAATCTTGGTTGATGTATAGTGTCATGCAAACAGATTAACAGTGACTGCTTGCCGGGTGTATTGGTTAGCTTGTAAGAGATGCGCTATTTTGCGGTCGTTAGGGCCTGTAGGCATGAAGGCATAGTTTTTTAGTTGGATCGGTAGCCTGATCCTTGCCGCATTTTATATCGCGTGCAAAGCTGTTATCTTTATCAAGTTGTTTTGCTCGCTCAAAGCAATCCTGAGCTTCAGCAGCATAACCCTTCCTATCAGCACTCAATAAGGCAAATCCAGCATTTAATGTACTCTCAAGTGTATTTAATTCGTCTCGGGGTGTATTTACTGATGATCGAAGAATATACAGGCATTCATCGCGAGCCTTGACTTCGGTGCACAGTTTTCTATCTGGGATGGCGGCTTTGCTGCGTGACAACGAAGAAAGTGTCGTCCGAAGTTGGGAAGAAGCACCTGGTAAAGCCCCTCTGCTGATCGTACCAAAGAATCGAGCACTTAGCATAATGACCTCCTGGTAACACTGGGTTTCGTCTATTTCTTAGATAATGGTGATTCCAGCACGATTGTCTCAGTTTTTTTGTCCTCCTTCAAGTTTTTAGGCGTAGTAGCAAAATTTACCAAGTCCTGTTTTTTTAATATCTCTTTTGAGTAGAAGTAAGAGTACACTTGCCAGTTTTTGCTTTTTGTTAAATCAGTGACATACCTGGAAGGGGTTGGGGGATCTTCTTTCCACATACCAAATCTATCTAGTGCTTCCAATTCTCGCGCCCGAGTGTTTGATTCATCAAAACAACACCATAGTCTTCGGAAAAGATCTTTTGGTATATCGTCATCCAGGATATATCCTAGTAACAGTAATAAGGCGGATTGAACAGAAGGGTTGGTGAAGCTGCTTTTAATGCAGAAAAGATTAAACAGAACGTCGATACAGTTATATTTTCTAACTCTATTTAGTGTATAAACAACTGAATCAGGTGCTTGGCCATCGTAAAAATATACAAGACCATCGATCAGGTTGTACAGACTATAACGATAATCGCGCAGTTGTTTAAGATTTCTGTTGTAGATAGCATGGTTAAACTTAATTTCGTGTAAGTTCAACCCAATAAAGTGTTTTGTTACCAACATAGCATCCTTTGGATCCTCGCATGCGTAACCTTTCCAATTTTCAACATCTTTCTGAAATTTTGACCATTTTCCCACTTTTATAAACTGGCTGTACGATCCAGCCCCCTCCCATAACGGTGGAGAAAATATATTTGTTGCTTTTGTGAAGAGCGGTTTATTTTGACTCGAGGAATGAGTGATGCTAGAAGCTATAAAGCTTGCATAAGAATCATCTATAAGCGATCCTGCTTCTCCCATTTTGCTAGCGTTTGTTATGAAACAAGATAAATGACCCGGGACAGGGTGCTGATATTCGCTGTTTTTTCTTGGAAATAATGTTTTGTCAATGACAAAATACAGGTGATTAGGACGAAGATGTTCACAAATTTCTTCAGTTGGGTCATGCTCCCTCAGTTTAGACGGGGGAATCACGTCAATTAGATGGCAAGATCTACCTGAGTCACTAACAAGGTTTTGGGGCGTGATGATGAAACGTTTTTCTTCTTGGTTCATGTAGTGGCGGCGAAATAACGAGCTGTTAGTACTGAATGGCGTTCGCCTGAACAAAGTATTTAGAATTCTAAAATGCATATATATCTCTAAGATTGCTGATGTTCATAGTTTTTTATGTCTGAAGTCAAGTATTTCATCGTTCAAAAGCCAGTGTGCCAGATTGACTGGCGATCGCCAGCCAAGTTTCAACAGGAAATTGTAAAGCGCAACACGTTGCAGGGGAGAAGGGGGGAATGCTCTTTTTTGCTAAGTGATTGGCAAAGTGTGAAATGCTTGGGTTATGGCCGATGATCATGAGCGTGTTGATGTGTGGTGCAGTGTTGTCGAGTAAGCCTTGTAGTATATCCAAATCAGCGTGATAAATGCTGTCATGGGCTTCTATCGTCGGTTGAGTCGATAAATCCTGTGTGACCGCATGGCAGGTTTGCTGCGTGCGCTCAGCGGTGCTGACATAGATTAAATTGGGCAGGCAAGACTTTTGTTGTAAGTGTAATCCGACGGCATGGGCTTGTTGGCGTCCCAAATCAGTCAGTGGGCGGAGCTTATCAGTATACGGGGTATTTTCTACGGCTTCACCGTGACGCATCAACAACAAGGTTTTCATCGTATTTACTTCCTAACTTGTGTGCGGGCTATTTTAGCCTTATTCTATGCCTTATGCCAATTTTATGCTTAACCGGCGGTGGTACTGCTGGACATGTTACGCCCAATATCGCGATTGCAGAAGCCATGCAGTCTGCGGGCTGGACCGTGCACTATATCGGTTCGCAGCAAGGGATTGAACGTAGGCTCATTACGGCATTAGCGATACCCTACCGATCTGTACGAACAGGCAAATTGCGTCGTTATTTTAGCTGGCGAAATTTTATTGATCCTTTTAATGTGCTCATTGGTTTTTTTCAAGCGCTGTGGCATCTTCATCGCCTCAAACCCAATGTCGTATTTTCCAAGGGTGGTTTTGTAGCGGTTCCGGTTGTATTTGCAGCTTGGATTCTTCGCATTCCCGTCATTTGTCATGAATCAGACATGACCCCAGGCCTTGCGACGCGCTTAACGGCACCATTTTCTCAGTGTGTTTGCACGGGCTTTGAAAAAACGGCGACGCAATGGCGATACAAAACGCCTGTGCAATTTACGGGGACGCCGGTACGACAAGCGTTGTTATCAGCAATCCCTGAACCAATAAAAGGCCTGCCTATCTTATTTGTTTTCGGTGGGAGCTTAGGGGCGGCACGTATTAATCAGGTCGTGCGAGAAGCCTTGCCAGCGCTTACACAGCATTATCAAGTGATCCATAGTTGCGGGAAAGGGAAGCTAGATTCTGCTTGTATCGATGTGAACAATTACCAACAGCATGAATATATCGACGAAGCATTGCCACAAATACTGGCGAATAGTCATATTGTTATTTCCCGAGCGGGTGCCAATAGCATTGCCGAATTACT
>BQJM01000029.1 GCA_021604705.1 marine bacterium B5-7
CCACCACCGTGAATATCAATATGCTTTCCTAAGCATTGTGTCGACATCGCAGAACATTCAATATGCCAGCCCGGACGCCCATATCCCCATGGAGAATCCCAACCAGGTTCACCCTCTTTTGCGGCTTTCCACAAAACAAAATCCAGTGGGTCACGTTTACTCTTATTCACCTCAACCCGCGCACCCGCTCGCATATCTTCTAACAAACGATGAGATAATTTTCCGTAGTCTTTAAATGCACTCACGTGATAATACACGTCACCATTTTCTGCAGCATATGCAAATTCTTTTTCAATTAAAGTCTCAATGATGGCAAGCATATCGCCAATGTGCTGTGTTGCACGCGGCTCTCTGTCTGGGGGAATCACACCCAATGCTTTGGCATCTTCGTCCATGGCTTTGATAAAATGATCGGTTAACTCTGCAATACTTTCACCACGCTCATTCGCACGCGCAATAATTTTGTCGTCAACATCTGTGATGTTACGCACATAATTCACACGGTAACCCAAGCTGCGCAAATAACGGCTGATCACATCAAATGCCACCATCACTCGGGCGTGTCCCAAGTGGCAATAATCATAAACGGTCATACCGCACACGTAGAGAGAAATTTTTCCTTCCTCCATGGGAGTAAACGTTTCTTTGGTTTTTGTTAGCGAATTATAAAGCGTCAGCATGGACAAAGCCTTGTGTATTGATATCGCGCTATTGTACCGATTGACTTTTAGGACCACAAGCCATAGGCTCCCCAAATGAACACTCTTTTTATATCAGATATCCATTTAAGCCCCGATTTGCCCGCTATTTCTCAGGCTTTTTTTCATTGCCTGGAATCCTTAGACATTGACACCGATGCACTGTACATTTTGGGTGACTTATTCGATATATGGGTTGGCGATGACAATAGCAGTCCATTCGCACAATCCATTCAAATAGCCATCAAACAAGTCGTTGCTCGTGGTATCCCTGTGTATGTCATGCGAGGCAATCGCGACTTTCTCATCGGCAAACGTTTTTGTGAGCTCACCGGTTGCACCCTGTTATCCGATCCTTGCGTGATTGACTTATACGGTACCCCCACATTACTCACACATGGTGACCAATTGTGCACGGATGATAAACGCTATCAATACTATCGTCGTGTTGTGAGCAATAACTGGGTACAGAAATTTTTCTTACGCTTATCCCTGCGTTTCCGGCAGCATGTCGCAGAAAAACTTCGACGCCAGAGCCAACAGTATACCCAGCAAGCTGATGTGAAAATTATGGATGTGAATCCGCATGCCGTACAGCATTGGATGCAAAAACACAAAGTTAAACAACTTATTCATGGCCACACTCACCGTCCCGCCCAGCATAAAGAATTGGAAGGTACCCGCTGGGTGTTAGGTGCTTGGCACACAGGTGGAAATGGGTTACGCTGCACGCCTCAGGGTATTGAATTTTTCTCATTTTAAAAGGTAATATTGTTATGCAAAAAGCGATAATTGTAACGGATGCTGCGAGTCTAACTGAATTGAATGCAGCATTAGCAACGGATGAATATGCGGTAAGCCAAATTTCTGCGGGACCTAATGGTTCTTGGTTAGTGATCATTGATGACGAAGCGGTTATCGATCCTTTCGCTGATATGGAAATGGAAGACGAAGACATGGAGTTTGATGAAGAAGACGCTTAATTGCGCCTGTTGTCATCCCGCGCTTGATGCGGTGTGACCCCGTCATTCCGGCGGAAGCCGGAATCTCCTGGTGTACTGTAGTAATAGATGGAGATCCCGGCTCAAGGCCGGGATGACCGTTAAGCTTAATCTGACACAGAAACACCACTGTGGAATCTAAACTCACCATCCTCACTCTCAATTAAATGCTTTTCAATCGCTGAAAATTCTTTCACACGATCATCAATCGGCCCTTCAGAATATTGCCCTGCGAAATCTAAATAAATCTCAAAATGTCGTGCTTCACTGCGTAACAATTGCGTATAAAACTTATTGAGCTCCTCATCCAAATGCGGTGCAACTTTCGCGAAACGTTCACATGATCGTGCCTCGATAAAAGCACCAATAATCAATAAATCTACGAGTTTTGCAGGTTCATGATGACGGAGATGCTCACGAAGGCCAGCAGCATAACGGGATGGGGATAATGGCACATAACGAATTTTTCGTTTATTTAAAATCGATAAGACTTGTTCAAAGTGACGTAATTCTTCACGTGCAATACGTGACATACGAAATAACAAATCGGTTTTTCCATCGTAACGATACATAAATTGCAGTGCAGATGCCGCTGCTTTTTTTTCACAGTGTGCATGATCGATCAACATGATGTCTTGATGTTGCAATGCAGACTGCACCCATGCATCTGGTGTTTCACAGGGTAAAAAATCTTTTATGGGTTGCAGGTCAATCATCGTTTCGCCTTAAAAAATTGTTTGAGTAATTGACTGGCTTCTTCTGCAAGCACACCCGAGGTCACATCAACATGATGATTAAGCGAAGGATGCTGCAATAACTGCAACACACTATCAACCGCGCCGGCACGTGGATCCGGCGTGGCATAAACCAAACGTGCAATGCGTGCATGTATCATCGCACCCGCGCACATCGCACACGGCTCTAGTGTGACGTACAGCGTGCAATCGTTTAAGCGATAGTTCTTTAAGCTTTCCGCCGCACGTCGCATACATAATAATTCGGCATGCGCACTGGGATCGCTTAAACGAATCGGTTCATTGTGTGCCATTGCGATGCATTCGTTATTGTGCACAAGCACGGCGCCCACCGGCACCTCGCCCAGTTGTTCGGCTTGTTTTGCTTGTTCTAGTGCCAGTTGCATCCAATCGTGATCGGTTTTCATCAGCTTCAATGTTGTCATCAAAAAATTTGGGTTATTATGAATGGAAATCAAACGATGCGCCAGATCCGATGAAAAAACACCTGAAAAAATGGCTACCGCAACCCGAAAAACTTCGCCAATTTAAAAGTTTGCAGATCTTTGGTAATGCACTTTACCATCCAAATTTATGGCACCTGAATCGTCGCAGCGTACCTCGCGCCTTCTCTGTCGGTTGTTTTTGTGCGTTTGTGCCAATGCCTTTTCAAATGGTGCTCTCCGCCGCCATTGCCCTGCTCGTACGCTCTAATTTACCTCTGTCTATCGCATTGGTGTGGATCAGCAACCCCCTCACCATACCGCCTCTATTTTACTTCACCTACCGCATCGGTAGCTGGGCAATGGGCATACCGCCCAAAGCGATGCAATTCCAGGCCTCTTGGGATTGGCTCTCGCAGCAACTCTGTCAGATCTGGCAGCCACTCCTCCTCGGCTGCGCCATTTGTGCGATCAGCACAGCCATCCTCAGCAATGTCGTGATACGGCTGTTATGGCGCCTATGGCTGATTCGGGATATTAGGCGCAGGAAGCGCCATAATTGATTCTTTTCCAGCCTTAAACCACCAATTCATGTAGTACACCACATGAAAAACAGACCAACCCATGTATTCAAACACATGGAAAATAGAATATAGCTGTAGTATACTACAAGTATATTTAATATTTCCTGTGGTGTACTACAAATGAATAATGCTTTGCGCGATATCTATCAACGTGTTCTGGGAGATGTCCCTCAAGATTATCATCGATTCTTATTTGACATCATCGACCTAAACCCCCGTCTTATTGGTTTAGTGGGTCCACGTGGTGTTGGGAAAACAACCTTACTACTTCAATTGATTAAGGAAAAATGCGATCTAAACAGGACATTCTATTTTTCTGCTGACCATATCCTTTTTAGCCGGCAAACACTATACGAGTTTGTAGATGATCTCTACATGCATCACGGTATTACCCACTTTTTTATCGATGAAATTCACCAATATAAAAATTGGAATCAAGAACTGAAAAATTTATATGACGGTTTTCCAGATATCCATATTGTTTTTTCAGGCAGCTCTAGCATTGATATTGTTAAAGGTAGTTATGACTTATCAAGACGTGCCCTTCTTCATCACCTACCTGGCTTATCTTTTAGAGAATACATTCATCTAAAAACGGGAAGTGAGATACCTAAAATTAATTTTTCAGACTTATTATCTCATGAGGCAAACGCTAAGCTATCTCTCGTATCTACACCTGGCATAAAAGGTTTATTTACTGACTATTTAAACAGAGGCTACTATCCATTTTCAATAGAAGATCAAGCATATTTCAAAGAAAAGCTTGCCAATGTTATTCATAAAATGGTTTTCGAAGATATCGCAAATTTCTATCAGCTAAAAACTGAAAACTTAATCGTCTTCAAAAAAATACTCAACTTTCTTGCTAGCATACCTCCAGGTAAAACATCTACCTATAGCCTTGCAAAAAATCTTTCAATGAATGATAGGACAATACATCAATACCTCGTTATTCTCGAAGAAATTGGACTAATCCATTTATTGACAGCAGATGGCACCGCTAACCAACAACTACGTAAGCCTGAAAAAGTGCTACTCAGTAACACGAACCTTTTACATTTATTATCGACCGAACGAGACACAGCAAATTTTCGTGGCATGCAGCGTGAAATCTTCTTTTTGGGAGCCATCAAACCCGCTGGGCTCGAAGCCTACTATGATAAGTTCGGAGATTACCGGGTTAATGACATCACTTTTGAAATTGGCGGAAAAAACAAAACCCGCACACAAATCCAAGACCTTGAGCACGCTTTTATTGTCAAAGATGATGCTGTTGTCTCATATCCAGGTAGCATCCCCTTAATGTTCTTTGGATTTCTTTATTGACTCCAAATAAGTCACACAACCTTTATCTCAACAAAACAACCGGTTGTTTTGTTTAGCAGAGGCATAAAACAACCGGTTGTTTTATTGACTTACCCATAAAATAACCCCTATAATTAATACCTTATTGTGATCGGCAAACAAAATGCTCAAACGTAATGCACAGACTTATCTGACAGATTGGCTAGCAGACGACGATCGCAAGCCACTAGTCATTCGTGGTGCGCGTCAAGTAGGTAAGACAACCTTAGTACGGCAACTGGCTGTTGAAAAGAACTTACAGCTCATTGAGCTCAATTTGGAAAAAAATCCCGAGCACGCTTCTTTTTTTGAGGGTAACAATCCCAAACAAACACTACAGTTTATTCAATCCATCTATCCTGAAACAATTGAGATTAAACGCTGTATTTTATTTCTTGATGAGATACAGGCGGCACCAACATTACTGGCAAAGCTTCGTTGGTTCGCAGAAGATATGCCTGCACTCGCCGTCATTGCAGCAGGCTCACTACTAGAATTTGTCCTGGCTAATCACACCTTCAGCATGCCCGTAGGACGTATCACCTATTTACACCTAGAGCCACTCACCTTCGAAGAATTTTTACAAGCCAAAGGAAAAGAATCATTAAGACATTTACTCAATCACTACACCTGGCAACAAAAAATACCTGAGGCCATTCACATAGAGTGCATACGTTTATTCAAAGAGTATATGTTCATCGGTGGTATGCCTGCTGCAGTTTTGTCTTGGGTAAATACCGAAGATTTAAATAAAGTCGCACAAAAGCACCAGAATTTGCTCAGCACTTACCAGGATGATTTTTCCAAATACAATGGACGTTTAGCTATAGAACGCTTGCATGATGTGATGAACGCTGTTCCAGCTAAGTTGGGCGAAAAATTTGTATTAAGTCACGTTAATCCTGACGTGCAACATACTTCGATTAAAACCGCACTAGATCTGTTATCACAAGCGCGTCTCTGCCACAAAGTCATGATGACCTCGGGCAATGGCGTTCCTTTATCGGCAGAAGAAAATGCAAAATTTTATAAAGTCATTTATTTGGATATCGGGCTTATGTCTGCCATGCTCGGCTTACAGCTGAACCATATCGCATCACTGAATCATATAGAACTCGTCAATCGTGGTGGCTTAGCCGAACAGGTTGTCGGACAATCATTACGTAGCCAATTTCCTTTCTATATGGAACCGAAATTACATTATTGGACCCGCTTAAAAACAGGTGCAGATGCTGAATTAGACTACCTAATTCAACATGCTGGTCGTGTCATACCGATAGAAGTAAAAGCAGGCAGCACGGGCAGCATGAAATCTTTACATCTTTTTATGGCTAAAAAACAATTGAAAAATGCTGTGCGTATCAATGCAGATTACCCCAGCATAACAGATCTTGAGGTTAAAACGCAGAATGGGATGCAAGCACAATACACCTTGTACTCACTACCGTTTTATCTGATGGGACAACTTCAACGCTTGCTTGATGCCGCAGCGCGATCTTAATCTAATGTCACTATCCGCGCCAAGCTATCCGCCAAGCGTTGGTCATGCGTCGCAACCACTAAACTAATTTGATGTTCTTGGCTCAAGCGTAATAACAAGTCAGTGACTTGCTTCGCTGTACCAGCATCCAAATTACCCGTCGGTTCATCCGCAATAACACATGCAGGTTGTGTAACGAGCGCACGAACGATCGCGGCACGTTGACGTTCACCGCCGGATAAAGCACTGGGTTTATGCGTTAAACGATGACTCAATCCGACCGCCTCAAGCAGTGGCAATGCAATCTTTTTCGCCGTTACGCGTGAGTCACCACGAATAAACAAAGGCATACACACATTCTCTAGCAGCGTAAATTCCGGCAATAAATGATGGAATTGATAAACAAAACCTAGATGTTGGTTACGCCAAGCGCTACGTTTCCGTTCAGATAATTGCTGCCAATCTTTACCCATTACCTGAACACAACCCGCATTCGGTTTATCCAAACCACCCAACAAATGTAACAAGGTGCTTTTACCAGAACCTGATGCACCCACTATCGCCACTTGCTCACCAGCAGCGACCGTTAAATTGATATTATCTAGAACAGGCACGGATTGTTTTCCGTCAACAAATGTTTTACCTAAATTTTCACAGCGAATCACATCACTCATAACGTAATGCCTCCGCGGGTTGCACCCTGGCTGCACGCCAGGCGGGATACCATGTCGCGACAAAACTACAAATGATTGCAACCAATGCGACTTGTCCTACATCATGCCATGATAGTTTTGAAGGTAAAAAATCAACAAAATAAACGTTTGAAGAAATCCACTGCACATGCAGCCAATGTTGCAAACGATCAGCTAACACCGTCGCATGATTCGCTAACCAGACACCCGCACCAATGCCCACGGCCGTCCCAATAATGCCAGTTAAGGTACCCTGCATCATGAAGATACGACAAATCATCCCCGGTGTTGCACCGAGCGTGCGTAAAATTGCAATGTCAGATTGTTTATCTGTCACAGCCATCACTAAAGAGGACACCAAATTAAATGCTGCCACCGCCACAATTAATAACAAAATCAAAAACATCATGGTCTTTTCCATCGCAATCGCACGAAAGAATGGGCCGTACTGCAAGGTCCAATTCGTAATAAGGTAGTCAGGCGGTAAGACCTGGCTAAGTTGTTGTGTGACTTCAGGCGCTAGATACACATCATCTAACTTTAATTGCACCCCCGTCACACGATCATGCGGCATTTTCCACATGGCTTGTGCATCACGCATATGCACAAAAGCCCAACTGCTATCAAAACCAAAGCCATGCCCAATGTGGAAAATACCCACCACACGAAATGCTTCATAGCGTGGTTCTACACCTATTTTTGTATCGGCGGGTGTCGGCACAACCAAGGTCACATCGTCACCAACCGTCACACCTAAGCGATTTGCTAAGCTATCGCCTAACACGATACGAAATTGATCCGCGGCTAACAAACTCACATGACCCAATTGCATGTGTTCACGCAAGGCCGATATTTCACGTTCTTTATCCGGGAAAACCCCTTTCACCATGACTGCTTGCACATGACCATTGTGACTCAGTAAACCCTGCCCACTCACAAACGGAGCTGCAGCCACAACATGAGGTAATTGCTTAGCTTGTTTCGCCACACGCGGCCAATACTTCACGCCTTCTTGCATGCTAAGGACATTCACCTGGCTCGCCATCCCAAAAATATGCGAACGAATTTGTTGGTCAAAGCCATTCATCACGGACAAGACAACAATTAAAACCATCACCCCCAATGCAATGCCAAGCAACGATGACAGAGAAATAAAAGAAATAAAATGATTACGACGTTTTGCACGCGTATATCGTAAGCCAATAAAACAAGGAATATTCATAAACACCTCAAGCCGGTGATAAATTCGCGTAAGCTAACACCAACCATTTTGTCCCCGTACCACGACCAAATTTCACTTGAATACGTGCATGGGTGCCCGATCCTTCGTAATTTAACACCGTCCCTTCACCAAACTTCACATGCTTCACGCGTTGTCCCATTTGCAAACCCGTATCTTCAATCGGTGCAGATTGCATCGAGGTAGCCATTTGTCGTTTGTGCACAGGCCGGCTTACTTTGACATTAAGACGAATATGTTCTGTGACCTCATCCGGCAAATCTTTAATAAAACGTGATGCATGGTGAAACATCTCACGGCCATGCAAAAAACGACGTTCCGCATAACTCATAAATAAACGTTGACGTGCCCGGGTGATCCCCACATAACACAAACGACGTTCTTCCGCGATACGCGCAGGATCTTCAGCCGACATTTGATGTGGAAATAAACCTTCTTCTACACCACACAAAAACACGACCGGAAATTCTAATCCCTTCGCAGAGTGTAATGTCATCAGCTGCACACAATCCTCATAAGGATCAGATTGTCCCTCACCGGCTTCTAGCGCGGCATGTGCCAAAAAGGAAGCTAAGCTTGATAGACTCTCATCTTCTTCTGGCTTAATGTATTCACGCGCCGCGCCAATGAGTTCTTCTAAATTTTCTATTTTACCTTGGCCTTTTTCACTGCGGTCTTTTTGATAATGGGCAAGCAAGCCACTCATGCGCTCCGCCATTTCCATTTGTTCTGCCAAACTCACTAATTGTGTTTCCGAATCAATTTGATCAATCAATTGCAGAAATGCCGCTAAAGCACTCGCTGCTCGTGCAGGCAAGATGTTTTCCGCCATCGCATTCACAGAAGATTGCCACAAGGATTGCTGGCGATCACGTGCCATGGCGCGTAAGGTTTCTATTGTTCTTGCCCCAATACCACGCGTGGGTAAATTCACGATTCGTTCAAATGCTGCATCCGAATCACGGTTATTCACCAAGCGTAAATAGGATAAAGCATCTTTAATTTCAGCCCGTTCGAAGAATCGCATGCCGCCATACACACGGTAAGGAATACCCTGCTGCATTAAAGCTTCTTCAAGTACACGCGATTGCGCATTAGAACGATATAAAATCGCCATATCGCGGCGCGCCATATCTTGGCGATTATACGTAGAAATCTTATCGACAATAAACCGTGCTTCATCACGCTCATTGAAGGCTTCGTATAAATAAATCGGTTCGCCATTACTACTATCTGTCCATAACGACTTACCCAAACGATCGTTATTTTTTGCAATCACCGCATTCGCGGCTTTCAGAATATTGCCGGTAGAACGATAATTTTGTTCTAAGCGAATGGTCCCAACCTGATTGAAATCTTTTCCTAGCCGTTGGATATTTTCAATTTTCGCACCACGCCAACCATAAATCGATTGATCATCATCACCCACGGCCATCATATGATTTTGTGTGCCCGCGAGTAAGCGTAACCAGGTATACTGAATCGTATTCGTATCTTGAAACTCGTCTACCAGAATTTCTTGGAATCGTTGTTGATAATGTTCTAAAACCGCAGGGTTTTTCTGCCACAATTCAAACGCACGCAACAATAATTCTGCGAAATCAACCAAACCCGATCGTTGACACATTTGCTCATAGGCAACATACACTTGGTGCATGGTTCGCGTAAACGGATCATGCGGCACTTGCATAGTCGCAGCACGTACACCTTCATCTTTTTTACCGTTAATAAACCATTGCACTTGGCGCGGCGGCCATTGTGCATCATCGATGTTTAACTCTTTTATCAAACGCTTAACAATGCGAAGTTGATCATCAGAATCTAAAATCTGGAATTCTTGTGGCAGCCCCGCCTCTTGCCAATGCGCGCGCAATAAACGATGCGCCAAACCATGAAAAGTCCCTACCCACATACCGCCCGTATTCATCCCCAGCGTTTGTTCTAGACGGCCGCGCATTTCTTTGGCCGCTTTATTGGTAAAGGTCACCGCCAAGATATTAAACGGCGATACGTTTTCTGTTGTGATTAACCAGGCAATACGGTGCACCAGCACACGGGTCTTACCACTACCCGCGCCAGCTAACACCAAGTAATTACCACGCGGTGCAGCCACGGCCTCACGCTGCGCATTATTTAAACCATCTAATAAAGGGGAAACGTCCATTCAGGCTCCTTTTAAGTTGGCCAGCATTGTACGGGATTATGGAGAATGAGGCGAATAAGACGCTATGTACCCATTTACAATGTAAATCAGGTGTTGGTGGGCGAAAATACGTAAACCATGGGAAAAATGATATTCTATCAATCGTTTCCGTGCGATAGGTTTCCTGGCCCGCAAGAACTGGCATCCTGACCTGAAGCGCTCCCTGATGGGCCTGCCATGAGCTCAACTGTGCTTGATTCTGTTGCCGTCGTAAAAAATTTTGTCTGGTCAAAAGCTTGAGGTGATTGCGCTCTCAATACGGGCATATCACGGTAATCCTCATCGTCATCACCCTCATCAGTTAACTCACTACTCACAGGCAATATTGCATCAAAATAATCCGCCGGCGTATTCATATAATGTTCCATCATTGGTAACAAGCTCTTTAAGACTGCTTGCATGCCGAGCACACCCGTTACCCGCATATACGTTGTAATAACATCATGTTCCGACCGAAAACAAGAAGCGTGCATCATTGAGCATACCTTATCCGTACTTGGTGGCGACGTAGTAAATCGAGCATATACCTTATATAGTTTATCCTGCTTAAGACACACTCGCATATTTTGCTCCCAATCCGCTGCCGGCTTCTCTGGCAAGGATCTTACATGCTGGTATTGCTGCTCACTGAATACACTCATATATAAACAGACCAGTACTTTTTCCACGAGAGAAAATTCGGGCTGCCATGCTAATGTTTGCAGCTCACGATATCGTGCCATGACAACTGCTGCCACATCATCCCCTTCAAAATATTTTTTCACAGCGGCGGGCACAGAATGCTCATCATTTGCCAACGCATACAAAAACCACAAACCCAAGCGCTGATGTTGCTTAGCGTCTAATCGTTCAGAAGCCGGCACATTATTCACCCTTTCATAGGCGCGAGAGAAAAGAGACGTAAAGTGCATGAATTCTGCTGCTTTACTCTGCCGTTGTTCTATACACAAGCGTGCTAAGCCTCGAATAGCTTCTTTTAAGGCGCTTGGCTCGATCACAAGGGCAGGAAAAGACAATGGCAATACAACAGGCAGCGCTACACACTGTTTAAAACGGGCAATCCTTTCCTTCGTCCACAAGCGCTCTAATGTAAATGTTTGCACGTGCCCAAACAATGTATCAGCCTGCGATCCTTTCTTAAAAACATGATCACTATCTTTGACATATGACAGACAATCCAAGTGTCGAATCAACTCCGTTGGATAATAACCGAGGGTTTTAACATCTATGACCATCGCTAAAAATAACAGCCAAGAGGAGAAAGCCCTATTAAATGCCAGAGCATGTCGTTGCTGATTACCTGAAACGCCAAAGGGATCGGGATTATCAAACAAATGATCATCATTCATAAACGCATTTAGTCCATCCCTCTGAGAAGGCGCTTTAGCAACATAATCTTGACAAAGCGTCACCGTCGGCCAATCTCTCAGGTAATGATGAAGTTGCTTAGCCACTGAGGAAACAAGCCGCGCTTGCGACGTTTTATCTGACGCTGGCATACCCCCCCCAGCCCCAAAGCACTGCAAATTATCATGTAAGAACGATTCTGTAGGCTCCGCCCCCTTCTCTGATAGAACGCGTACAAGCTCACCCACCAGCACACGTTTTTCTGGCGATAAATCTACTGAATTAGAAGGAAGCTCCCCCCTTTCGCTCGCTCCTTCCGCACTCGCGTCTAACTGAACGGAGCTAGGAAAAAGAGCAGTGAATGTATCAAAAATAACATCCACCCACCCAGAACTGACATAAACATTATGGGTTGAGTCAGAGGTTTGAAGCTCTTCCCACACCTTAGCCGCGAACTGTTGCACAAGCGGCCAAAGTTGCTGCAAAAGAGCAACGGACTTATCACTCGGAAAAGACGTAATTTGAGGGCTTAACGAGGAGAAGAGGTTGTTAAAAGACTTCATAACAAGCACCATCATTTGTTTGTATTTTAATTTGCACGATTTTAAACCATACCACCAAGAAATACAAACGCATTCTCATCGGCGTTGAATCTGATCCAACGAAATATGTACTTCACCGCTCGCATCCGCGGTGTTGTCCACTTGCAGCGGTGCTCGCCAAGCATGGCCGAAAATAATTTCTGCGGTCATCGGCACATACCCTTCCTCGCGTTGCGCGTCGAATGCGGCAAGTAATTGTTGATATTCAGCTTTATTTAATGACGATGACGCATCAGGGAATGATGCGCCCGATTGTTTTAAATCACGGTGCAGTGTGTGTAAATCTTTATAAGCCAAGGTTTGTGTTTGCATGTCAACAACCGGATCTTCGAAACGCAGTGACATCAATTCATCGCCAATGTCATGCATATCTGTAAAAGGAAAAGTATGCGGCTGATTGTCTACTGCTTTAAAACAAGTGCGCAATTCTTTTAAGGTGTCTGGCCCTAATGTCGTAAACAACAATAAACCACCGGGTTTTAAGATGCGTTTTACTTCTTGGAATATTATCTTTCTATCAGACAAAAATGGCAACAACAAATTCATACAGCAAAAATCGATACTGTGATTGGCTAGCGGGATGCATGCAGCATCGGCACAAATAGCATTTGGTATGTCGAGTAACATCTTCTCTGCTACATCTAATGCATAAACCGTTGCTTCTGAATATAAAGTTTTTAATACGGGTGTTAGCGTACCTGGCCCTGAACCGAGATCTAAAATGCGTGCAGGTTCTAGCTTGATAAATTGTAATCGATCGTGAATCTGCTCAGCGAGCGATTGAGAAAGCACCGCGGCGTCTGCATAACTGTGTGCCACACGATTAAAGCGATCTCGCACAAGTTGCGTAGCTGTCAGGGTTGTTGTTGTCATTTATACTATCGCTATGGGTTGGCTACAAAAAATTACAGACACTATTCTACCAGCAGATTGCCTGGTTTGTCGCGATATGGCAGATACAAAAGACAATCTATGTGAAACATGCCGCACCGACCTCCCCTGGCTGAGTATCGCTTGCCAACAGTGTGCTATCCCACTCTCTACCTCCCTGAGCACACGCTGTGGTGCCTGCATAAAGACGCCGCCCGCTTTTGATAAAGCCGTAGCAAGCTGTCATTACCAAACCCCCTTGCTTGAGCTCATCCATCAACTCAAGTTTCATGCCCAGCTTGCTGCTGCTGCCTGTCTCGGGCATTTATTAGTGACCCGTGTGGTTCAGGCTTACGAAGATGATTGCTTGCCTGAATGCATACTCCCCGTGCCCTTACACCCTAAACGTTGTCGCGAACGGGGATTTAATCAAGCGGTAGAAATAAGTCGTATCTCGCAACAGAAACTGAATATACCCATGCATGTGAGTGCATTGCAACGTGTTCAGCATACGCCTGCACAGCGAGGTTTATCGGCAAAATCAAGACGCAGGAATTTGAAAAATGCTTTTGCGGTTCAGGGGGATTTAAATGCTAAGCATGTCGTCATCGTGGATGATGTGATGACAACTGGTAGTACGATGAATCAACTCGCTCGACTCCTTAAGGATGCGGGCGTAGAACGAGTTGATGTCTGGTGTTGTGCGCGTGCTTAAGAAAGAAACGCTGTCTCTCCATCTATTGTCACAGTACTATAACGCTGTCATCCCGCGCTTGACGCGGGATCTCCATCAGATTCTTTCGAACTTTCTAGCGCCTGCAGGAGGTCCCGCGTCAAGCGCGGGATGACAACCTCAAGGCCGGAATGACAGGGATGGGTATAGATTCTTAGGCAACAACAGTCGGCGGAATCGCAGACATGGTCGTCAGCGTTGCAACCAACAGCAACCACACAACCCACATCATTCTTAACGCGCAGTCTTTGCTACCAAACTTGGTGAATTTTGCGAATAGCGCAACGAGTATCGCTGCAGCTGCAGGTAAAATCACAATCCCCAAGACACGTTGGATCAACGTAGCAATCTGACTGCCGGAGAAAATTAAACTCAGCCCATTTAATACATGATCATGTAGCGTTGCTAAACCATGCATACCTGCACTGACATATTCAGCGCCCATCACCACTAAAATACTTAACAATACAATGATACTTACTTGTTTCCACATACGATGTTTTTCCTTTTGAAATAACTACTAAAATTTTAGTGCTTCTATCTAGCTCACAGCTTGCCATTTACCTTCATCATCCCGACACGCCGTTCCATTAATAGTTTCTTGCTTGCCGTCAATAAATGCTTTGGTACTATAAGCGCGACAAGGGTGTCCGTCTTTTTTGTACGTGCGCGTTGGTGTTACCGAATAAACGTTACCGTTGTCGGGATTACGCCAGCGGTTTGTTTTATCTGTCGGTGTTTTTTCTAGGGTTTGTTGCATTTTGAGTTTGTCATTTTCATCCATGGTCTTACCAATTTGACCACCGATGACAGCACCCGCGACAGCGCCCACGCCCATCGCCAACATTTGGCCCGTACCACCACCAAAACGACTACCGATTAAAGCACCCAAGGTACCCCCCGCCATCGTACCCATATCTTGTTTATTCATGTCAGAACAGCCCGTTACCACAGCCGTGCTCGCTGCCAAGCTGCCTACCATCAGAAGTACCGTTAAATTTCTCATAAAACTCCCTTAAACGATCAATGAAATGTCGCAATAATGTACCTGAAAATCAGCCGGGAGTAAAACTTCCCTTTTAGCCATACCCTATATGGACAATGTCTCACACGACAGCTGGAGAATGGCTTATACCGCTTTCGCGCCGGAGCCTCTAAGATAACTCCACCTATCCGGGGAGTTTGATTTGTTAGCGTAATGGACTCGCGGTCACTGGAACCATAGCACCGAGCAGCTATCTAGTGATGTTGGCAGACCAGACTCCCAGTAGGACCAATTGATGAATGGTACGACGACAACCATTCTTCGAATAGGAACTAGCTTCTCCCAGCTAGACGCCCAATGGATGGGCACTTTTTTCCTCTCATACCAATACCCTCCACCATTTGACAGCAATAAACGCATACATGCATACTGCCTACTTCCCTTTATATATAAGGTTATATGTCATGAAAAAATTAAGCAAACGACTTTCTCTTTTAGGCTCCATTATCGCACTTCAACTCTCTTTTTCTGCGGCTTTTGCCACAACAACACAAGAGTTTATGCATGAATTTCTTCGATCTTCTGCTGCCAGTAGCTGCGGAAAATTCAGTATTTCCGCCATCAACGACACACGGGCCTCATTTTCGGTATCTTGCAAAACTAGCCGAGGAGCCATCATGAGAGATGAGTGTAAGTTCACTGACTTAAGCCTGTTCCACACCTTCATCAACCGACAAGGTGTACTGATCTCATCAACCGTACCTGACCAACCACACTGCACAATCTACCTTTAGGTCAGAAGTATCCTCAAACACTGAGCCCTAGCGGCTCGGTGTCCATTTTTTAACCTTCTTGCTTGATCAGACGTCGACCTGAGCTAACCTTACCTCAGAGCAGATGGAATCTGCTTACAGAACAATTGCTACAGGAGTAAGCTCATGAATACTGAACAACTCGTCGCGCACTTGCGATTAGAACGCAACGTTGCCATCCCTGATTTAGATCTCGCGTGGAGCGCTGGCTATGAAGTCGGCTTAGATGATGCAATGGACGACAACCCATTTGACCGTGGTACACAAGCTTATGAATACTGGCAAGCGGGTTGGGATGCAGGACAATTAGGTGAAGAAAATATCTTTGCGGAAAGCCAGGTAGCACCAGCAATTGAAACAGCGACCGTACCTGCTGTGATGCCCGCAGAAAAAATGAGCTTTGCTGAAAGAATGCAGGCAAAACTGATGGGCTGTAGCGAAATGGCTTTTCAATTAGTGTGCGTTGCTACACTGACTGGACTCGGTTATCAGCTGGCTGATCTTGCAGTTTTTTAATAGCGCGTTGCGTTAACTGCGTTGTTAATGCATACGGATTCGTTTTAAGTTGGGCCGCAACGGTTTCTACCGGGTATTGCGGTCCCCAACAAATGACGTCGTCACCTACTTTTGCTGCAACACACGCACGTAAATCAATACACAGCACATCCATGGCCACCGTGCCAATCACCGGACACAGTTGCCCATGCAGCCACACCATGCCACGATTTGATGCCGCACGTGGATACCCATCACCGTAACCAATACCGACCATGCCAACACACATACTCTCAGGGCAAGTCCACGTACTGCCATAACTAATCGCATCACCTGCTTGTAAGGTTTTTACCGATAATAACGGCGCGGTTAATTGCATAACCGCTTGTAGGCCCAAGTCCGCACCTGTTTTGCCTGCATACAAAGACATGCCATAAATCGCACCACCAGGGCGGATCCAGTCCGTGTGACTCGCTGGCCATGCAAAAATCCCTGCACTACTTGGCAAGGACTTTTCACCCGGCAACGCTGCAGTAACTTGTTGGAATAAAGCAATCTGTTTTTCTGTTTCTTGATCGTCAGTGCGATCAGCATTCGGGAAATGACCTAGCCAACATAAGTGCTCACGATCAATCTGGCAGGCCTGTAAATGCTGCCAAACAGCCGGCACATGACTGGGCGTAATGCCCAAAAGATGTTGCCCAATATCAATTTGCACCCACACTTTAACGGGTGTTGTTGCGGCTTCAAGTAGAATAAGTTGTTCGGGGTCATGTAAGACAAGCGTCAAATCATGTTGTTGTGCTTCTTGTAATGCTTGCACTGAAAACACACCCTGCATCACAACAATCGTTTGTTGCACGCCGAAACGACGTAAATGAATACCTTCTAATAAGGTCGCAACCCCAAAGCCATTGGCCTGCGGTAAACTATTCACAACAATGTCAGCGCCATGCCCGTAAGCATCCGCTTTCACCATCACTAACTGTTTAGCATGAGGGGCACGTGCATGTATCTGCTGGAAATTATGTTGTAAGGCGTGCGTGTTGATGAATCGTGTCGGCATAACTGCCTCAATCTTGTGTCGCGTAGGGCACCGCTTGCGCTTGGTAGTTTTCAAAACGGCTGAGATGACCCAAGAATGTTAAACGTGTTTTACCAATCGGTCCATTACGTTGTTTTGCAATAATAATTTCAGCAATACCTTTGTCTGGTGTCGCTTCATTGTAAACTTCATCACGATACACAAAAGCAATCACATCCGCATCTTGCTCAATCGCACCAGACTCACGTAAATCAGACAAGATAGGACGCTTATCCTGACGTGCCTCCAAACTACGATTTAACTGCGACAATGCAATGACTGGCACATTTAATTCTTTCGCCAAGGTTTTTAAGGAACGTGAAATTTCAGAAATCTCAGCGGTACGGTTTTCTTTGTGTCCGTGAATCTGCATCAACTGCATATAATCCAAAACAATCAAACCCAACTGCCCCTTATCTCGCGCTAAACGTCGCGCACGTGCACGCACTTCTGCAGGACTTAACGCCGGCGTTTCATCAATGTATAAATTCGCTTCCGCTAACTGGCCCACAATACCAGTAATACGATGCCAATCACTGTCGTTTAAATCCCCTGTCCGTAATTTCTGATGTTCAATACGGCCCATGGAAGAAATCATCCGCATGGCTAAGGAGTCACCCGGCATCTCCATACTAAAGACTAAAACAGGTTTATCATCTTTCACTGCGGCATACTCTGCGATGTTCATTGCAAAAGTAGTTTTACCCATTGAAGGACGACCGGCAACAATCACCAAATCTCCTTTTTGCAAACCCGCAGTCATCTGATCAAAATCCGTATACCCTGTCGACACACCGGTAATCGGTTCATTGTTGCGATAAATCGTGTCGATACGTTCAACCGCTTTTGCCATCCATTCGCTCACGACTTCAGGACCGCTTTTATGAACATATTGATTGGCAATCGCAAAGATACGACGTTCGGCTTCATCTAATAATTCATTCGCATGACGACCTTCGGGCCGATAAACCGTGCTCGCAATGTTGGTCACCGCATCTAACAATTGACGAAACACCGCGCGTTCTCGCACGATATTGGCATAAGCAACAATGTTTGCTGAACTCGGAATGTTTTTGGCAATTTCGAATAAGTAAACTTCACCACCGGCATTATCTAGTTCGCCAATGTCTTTGAGTGATTCAGAGAGTGTTAAAACATCTAATGGGCTGCCGCGTTTCGCAAGCGCAGTCATCACGCGGTAAATTAAACGATGATCTTGACGATAGAAATCGGCTTCAGAGACATGCTCCATAGCCCGATCCCAAGCCTCATTGTCGAGCATGATCCCACCCAGCACCGCTTGCTCCGCTTCTATCGAATGCGGCGGCACTTTCAATGCGGCCACTTCAGCATCGCGGAATGGCGGTTTTTGGATGGTGCGTTCAGACATCGGCATTTCCTAAGTTGATCAGGCTTGGCGTTTTCGTTCTCGCATTAATTGCCATAAACGATAAATGTTCATCGGGAGCAAACAAGTATGCAAAATCAGCACAGGATGCAAGGCGCGAAGAATAGCATACGCAATAAAAAATACGTTGCCCGCAATTGCCCAGCAACGTAAACGGAACATACAGCGTTCGAAAAAAGTCACAAACACCAACACTGCAGCAATCGAACCCACAACTTCACGCCAATCGGCCATTAACCAATTCCATGACATCATAGGTACTTCTCCTTTTTTTTGACGGAGACCCCGGGTCAAGCCCGGGGTGACAACGGCTTTCGTGTTATCCCAAGGTAACAGCAACTACCCTTCAGCAGCAACAACAGTCACTTCAATGGTCACAGACACATCGCTGTGTAATTGCACCAGGATAGCATTTTCGCTGACAACTCGGATAGGCCCTTCTGGCAAACGAATTTCACTTTTTTCGACCATTTGGCCAGCAGCCGTAATCGCATCAGCCATTTCGCGCGCACCAATGGAACCAAACAGCTTGCCTTCTTCACTAGCTGGTGCAGAAATTGACACTTGTAAATCAGTCAAGCCTGCCGCACGCTGCTGTGCAGCTGCTAAGACTTCTGCCGCTTGCTTTTCTAATTCCGCACGACGTGCTTCAAACTCTTTTAAATTACCCGCTGTCGCAGGCAAAGCCTTACCTTGAGGAATTAAAAAGTTACGCGCGTAACCTGCAGACACAGATGATTTGGTACCTAAGGCATTATCACCCACTCGTTCTAAAAATATGACTTCCATCACATAACTCACTTTTTTCTATAAATAAATTGAAACCAATGCATGAGCGTACTCAGCATTCCCACACCAACAACTGCCACTAAAGAATAGGGCAGAAACAAAAACAATAACGCATACAGCATGAATAAGAATAGCCCTGCTGCACGACGACCATCAAATTGACGATGGCAACTCAACAATCCAACAAACACGAGTGGCAATGCCAGCACAGGGCTTAAATCCCAAGCTAAGTATTGCTGAAAATGCATCGCAACACCGCAGAGCAACGCCAAGAAAACAGGGGTAATCGTCAAATACACACGAAATAATTCTTGTCGCAAGCCGCCTGGATTAAACAATAAGCCTTGCCACCATCTGGCCATTAACAAATTCACGATCGTACTCGCCAACGACAACATCGCAGCAAACCCGGTTGACATGCGAGACACCCACAACAGCGAACCGGCATCTTTAAAACGCCCGTACATTTCGCCGACTTCTTGCGCTTGTAGCAACAAACCATCTTGCTTCATCATCTGTAGTTTATCGTGATAGGTTTGATCAATCATGTGATACCACCATGAAGCAATATCTGCATGAAGACAGTGCGCCGCAATCACACCAACGCTACCCACCAACAAACTGAGCTGCAACACGCGCAGCCACGATCCCGTCGCTCGCAAAATACATGCCATCGCCCACAACAGGAAACCACCGATGACCGCATCAAAAAGTAAAACCCACGGATGCCCCAAGTAAGCAAACACCACTGCCGGCATAATCGCCCACAGCAACATCAATGCGCCCTCTTTCGGCCCTTTACGCAAGGTGACAAAGCCAACAATGACTTTGCTCACCCACGCCAAGAACGGGACTAGGCTAAAAAGAAAAACAAAAACAATCGCACGCGTGCGACTCGCCAATAAAAAATGGCCGACTTTCTCTAACCAATGGGAACGCACTTGCTGCATGACTAGTGCTGATCGCAATAAGGCATTAATGCCAAGTAACGCGATAATTTAATCGCACGTGCCAACAAACGTTGGTGGCGCGCACTCGTACCCGTAATACGGCTAGGTACAATTTTACCCGTCTCTGAAATATAATTTTTTAAGACATGCATGTCTTTATAATCAATGCTAGCAGCCCCTTCAGTAGTGAAGCGACAAGCTTTCTTTCCACGATGATGACGTGACATAATCATTCTCCTCGTTATGCGTCTTGGCGAGCGTCTGCTTCAGCCGATCTGGGTTTATTGACCTTTTGCGCTTCTTTGGTACGCAACATAGGGGAATCTTCTGTGACAGCAGCATCCATCGCCAACACTAAGTGACGAAGCACTGCATCATTAAATTTGAAGTTGTGCTCAAGGTCAGCCAAGGTTTTTTGGTCGCACTCAATGTTGAACAACAAATAATGTGCCTTGTGAAGCTTATTAATAGGGTAAGCCAACTGACGACGACCCCAATCTTCTTGGCGATGCACATGACCTTTGCCATCTTGAATCAATTTTGTGTAACGAGCGATCATATTAGATACTTGATCGGACTGATCCGGATGGACCAAAAAGACAATTTCATAATGTCTCATGCGTTTTCCTTTCGGTTATAGCACCCGCGCTAGGGCGTGGTGCAAGGTTATATAAAACGAGCGCATTCTAATCAAATCTTGCGCAGAATGCAAT
>BQJM01000030.1 GCA_021604705.1 marine bacterium B5-7
CTCCTGATAGCACTACAGTATTAGCTGGAGATTCCGCGTCAAGCGCGGAATGACAGCACAACGTTAAAACTTGAGCGTTGCCGCTGCCCAAGCAAAACCACCGCCAAACGTTTCTAATAAACAGATATCACCGCGTTTAATACGGCCATCGCGCACCGCTTCATCCATCGCTAAAGGAATTGATGCAGAAGAAGTGTTTCCATGACGATCAACCGTCACAACAACTTTATCCATGGGCATCTTTAATTTTTTCGCCGTCGCTTGAATAATACGAATATTCGCTTGATGCGGCACCAACCAATCAATGTCATCTGCTTTTAAACCGGTTTTTTCCAACATTTCACCAACCAAACCACCCAAAGAGTTCACCGCAAATTTAAATACTTCTTGGCCATTCATTTTCAAATGGGGTGATTCAGGCTCATATGCTGGTGTTTCAAAATAGTTTGGTGCGTACAAAACATCATGATGCGAGCCATCTGCATGCATGGTTGTTGCATAAATGCCAGGCTCTTCACTTTGTCCAATCACAAAGGCACCCGCCCCATCGCCAAACAAAATACATGTGCTGCGATCTGTCCAGTCGAGGAAACGTGTTAAAACTTCGGTACCAACCACTAATGCATATTTCGCGGCGCCATTTTTCACATACTGATCAGCCACACTTAAGGCATAACCAAAGCCAGCACAAGTCGCATGCACGTCAAATGCAGGACAACCGTTTTTTATACCTAAACGAGCTTGCAAAATACACGCTGTGCTCGGAAATTGACGATCACCGGTGCAAGTCGCAACAACAATCATGCCAATGTCTTCAGGTTTTAAACCGGCCATTTCCATCGCGCGCAAAGAGGCTTTTTCAGCCATGGTGCTAGCAGTTTCACCCTCGGATATACGTCGTTCTTTAATGCCTGTGCGTGAAACGATCCATTCGTCGTCAGTATCAACGATTTTTTCTAAATCAGCATTTGTTAAAACTTTTTCGGGTAGAAAGGACCCGGTACCTAAAACTTTGCTATACATAGCGAGCCACCTTGTAAGAGGTTAATTGGGTATATTGATTTTTTGCATGACGGCTTCAACACGATCATGAATATGTGCCGGCACATTATGCTCGACTTGGTGTAAGGCTTCTTCAATGGCACTTTCAAAACCTTCCACCGTTGTACCACCGTGACTTTTCACGACAATACCACGCAAGCCAATAAAACTTGCGCCATTATACGCTGCCGGATCAATTTTCCCTTTCACGTATTTTAAAACCGGGGTTGCAATCAATGCCGCTAACTTGCTGTAAAGATTACGTGTAAATGATTTTTTTAAAACATTTGCAATCATGTGCGCAGCACCTTCCATACTTTTTAGCGCCACGTTACCCACAAAACCATCGCACACAACGACGTCAACATCGCCATGAAAAATACTATCCGCTTCAATATAACCGATGTAATTAACGGCATGTGATTCATTCAGTAGTTCTGCGGTTGCTTTGACTTGTTCATTACCTTTAATTTCTTCTACGCCGATGTTTAACAAACCCACTTTAGGTTGGTGAATAAGATCAACTTCGTTGGCAATTAACGACCCCATTAAGGCAAATTGAAATAAATGCTCTGCCGTAGAATCCACATTTGCACCCAAGTCTAGCACTCGCACATGGCCACGTTTCATATTAGGGATGCGACTCACAATCGCGGGACGATCGATGCCAGGCAAGGTTTTTAGTACAAAACGAGCCGTTGCCATTAAAGCACCCGTATTTCCTGCGCTCACGCAAGCTTGCGCGCGTTCTTCTTTGACGAGGTTAATCGCCACACGCATGGAGGAATCTTTTTTGTTACGCAATGCCGTCGATGGCGACTCATCCATTTCAACCAATTCGGAGGCGTGTTGAATGATGAGACGCGGATTATCCGCCATCTTATGACGTGCTAAACGTTTAGATAGTACACCCTCATCCCCGACCAAAATAAGCTTGAGTTCAGGATGTTTTTGAATTTGCTTGATAGCAGCAGGTACAACGACTGAAGCGCCCCTGTCACCACCCATAGCATCTAATGCAATGGTTACGTCCAAGAGTACTTACTCTTCGTCGTCGTCTGCAGCAGCAGTTTCTTGAACTACCTGACGACCACGGTAATAACCATCCGCTGTCACGTGATGACGACGGTGCGTTTCACCTGTCGTGGCATCGACAGAAATAGTTGGATTAGTTAGCGCATCGTGTGAACGGCGCATACCGCGTTTAGACGGTGTCTTGCGACTTTTTTGAACAGCCATAGTGGACTCCTAGTTAATTAGCCGCGGATTCTACCGAATTTTTTGCCCTCTGTCACCTTAGACCGCCGAAGTTGATATCATAAGCATCTTTTTAATGCTTGACTCCTCTATAGGGTCTGGAATATAATTGAGCAACTTTAACAAACCGGAGAATGGAAAATGAAAACACCCTTCAACGAGGACCAGAAGACGGCGCTTCTCAAGCTGGCTGAAGAGAATGCGAGGTATTTACCTTTATTTAGCAATAGCCAGAATATTGGAAGCCAACGGCTTCGTGAAAACCTAACTCCAGACCAAAAAAATACAGTCACAATCATAGCAGCGAGCCTGGCTAGCGCTGCTTATGATCAGCTGCCAACACCTTCAAAGCGACCCTAGACACCTTAAGAAAAAAGCGCCTCCTGGGCGCAGCTGTCATCCCGCGCTTGACATTGTGCTTGTCATTCCAGAATTTGCGAAGCAAATGTCTGGAATCTCAAATAAAGATTCCAGACAAATACTAACGCATTTTCTGGAATGACAAATTTAGTGCTTCGTAAATTCCGGGATGACAAGTGTGACCAGGATGACGGGTGCGATCGAGTACCAGAACACCGTGTTACAACGGAGATTCCGACTCAACGTTATACCGTTCCCCACCTAACACAAACGACAATTCCTTCGCATGCAAACACAAGCGTCGAATGCCCTGGGCACGGCTAAAGGCTTTATCGCCATATTTGCGATCACCTACAATAGAGTGACCACTGTGCGCACAATGTACGCGGATTTGATGCATACGACCCGTGTGGAGCGTCGCTTCAAGCAATGTTGTCTCAGCATTGTACTTAAGGATTTTAAAGGTCGTTTTAGAGAACTTACCCTCTTCAGAAACCAACACTATTTTTTCGCCGCCTACTTCTTGATACGGTAATAAGGGTACAGTTACCGTTTTTAAATGTGCGGGCCATTTACCTTTAACTAGGACTTGATAACGTTTAGTCACTTTATTATTTCGCATCGCTTCATGTAACTCACGCAAAGCCACACGGTTTTTTGCAAGTAACAAACAGCCCGACGTATCACGATCTAAACGGTGTGCTAAATCTAAAAAACTGCAATCTTTTCGGATCACGCGCATGGCTTCAATCACGCCAAAGGGTTGCTCACTGCCCCCGTGAACAGATAAACCCGCAGGTTTATCTAGCACAAAAAAATCATCGGTCTCCAGCAAAATGTTTTCTTTTAAGGTTCTCGCGAGCGCATCCGGCACCCCTTTTAATTCAATTTTTTCTGCAACACGCACTGGCGGAATACGCACGACATCCCCAGGTTGCAATTTATATTCAGGCTTAATACGCTTTTTATTCACGCGCACTTCGCCTTTACGAATAATTTTATAGAAATGGGTTTTAGGTACGCCTTTTAACTGCGTACGCAAGAAATTATCCAGCCGCTGCCGCGCTTGATCCGCGGTAATTGTAATATATTGAACGCTCATGTGATTTGCTGCAATATTGAAATCATGGCCAACGCCGCATTTGCCACATCTTTACCTTTATGGCCTTTCTTGCCTCCAATGCGATCACGCGCTTGCTCAACATTTTCCGTGGTAAGCACACCAAAGATCACCGGCAAACTGTAATCTAGCATGACTTGTTGGCAACCTAAGCTCACTTGCTCACAAACCGTATCATAATGCGAAGTTTCACCGCGAATAACCGCACCCAATGCAATAATCGCATCGTATTTTTCGGTATCCGCTAAGCGAGAAACCGTTAGAGGGATTTCTACCGCGCCTGGCACATGAACCACGGTAATTTTTTCAGGGTTTACGCCACTTTCTTGTAATTGAGACATCGCACCGGCTAACAATGCCGACGTAATCTCTGTGTTAAATTCTGAAACGACAATCGCAATCGTCGCCCAATTTACTGCTTGCCCTTTAATGACCTGCATTATTTTCTCCTTTAAATTTCAACAAATGCCCTAGTTTTTCTCGTTTTGTTTTTAAGTAACTGACATTTTCTTTCGTGGGGATCATTTCTATCGGTTCACGTGAAACCACTTCTAAGCCATAACCTTCCACACCATAAATCTTTCTGGGATTGTTGGTTAACAATCGCATTTTTCGGATCCCCAGATGCCGCAATATTTGCGACCCAATACCATAATCGCGGTGATCGGCTGCAAATCCTAGATGTTGATTGGCCTCAACGGTATCCATCCCTTGATCTTGCAACGCATAGGCTTTTATTTTATTGGCCAAACCAATGCCCCGCCCTTCTTGGCTCATGTAAAGTAGCACACCACCATCTTCGCTAATTGTTTTTAAAGCAGAGTCTAATTGCCAACCACAATCACAACGGGCTGAGCCAAACGAATCTCCCGTTAGGCATTCTGAGTGCACGCGTGTCAAACAAGGTTTTTCAGGATCAACCTCACCTTTTTGCAAAACCACATGCTCTAAATCATCAACCAAACTTTTATAGACTTTAATCGTGAAGTCACCATACCCCTCTAAAGGCAAACGTGATCGCGCCACTTCCTCAACCAAACATTCTTTTGTCATGCGATAAGCAATCAGGTCGTTCATATTAATGAGCGGAATATCATATTGCGCCGCAAATTGTTGCAAATCAGGAAGGCGCGCCATGCTGCCATCATCTTTCATTATTTCGCAGATCACCCCGGCAGGCGATAAGCCCGCACATTTCGCTAAATCAACACTCCCTTCGGTATGTCCCGCGCGGGATAACACGCCGCCTTTTTTAGCTCGGATTGGAAATATGTGACCAGGAATTGCAATATCATTCGCTGTCGTCTTTGGATCAATCGCAACTTTAATCGTGTGTGCGCGGTCTTCCGCTGAAATACCTGTTGTCACCCCGGTCGCAGCTTCAATGGACACTGTAAATGCCGTTTTGTAACGGTCGCTATTACGTTTTTCCATTTGCGGTAAATCTAAGCGCTCAATGTCTTGTTCTTCCATGGTAAGGCAAACCAAACCACGCGCATGCGTCACCATAAAATTAATCGCGTCTGGTGTGACTTTCTCAGCAGCCAAGACCAGATCACCTTCGTTCTCGCGATCTTCATCATCGACAAGAATCACCATCTTCCCCTGACGCAGGGTTTCTAAGGCTTTTTCGATATTAATGAAACTTGTCATGCCAGCCTCCTCAGGGGCGCTATTCGTGGGCTCTTTTTACGCTATTTTTGAGCAAATTGCAATCTCTTCAGGCAATATACCTACAAGCCCCGTCGGAAATAGAAGATATGAGATGACAATGATAAGAAGCCTGATGAAAGATACCTTTTGAAAAGCGTCGAAGGCAGGGATAGCCTTCGTCGAGCGCCAGGGATGGCTTTATGCGTCTTTTTGAAAGGTATCTTTCATCAGGCTTTGCTATTTTATTTCGTTTGAGAACGTGCAATTTTGACTAGGTAATCAAACTCCACATTCACCGCATCGCCAACCTGAAGAGATTTAAGTGTGGTATGCGCCAAGGTATGAGGAATACAAGTAATGGTCACGCAATCTTTTTCACACGCATTCACCGTTAAGCTAATGCCACTAATCCCAATGCTACCCTTCTCAATAAAAAGCGATTGCACTAGACCAGAAAAAGTAAACACGGTAAATTCAGCTTGTTTTTCAATGTGGCTGCAGTGTGCTACTTGATCAACATGCCCTTGCACAATATGACCGCCCAGACGATCGCTGGCACGCATGGCCGGTTCTAAATTAACTGACTGCCCCACTTCATAGTGTTTGGCCAGCGAACGCGACAAGGTTTCAGCAGAAAGCTCACACGTAAATGATTGATTATCAAAATCAACGACGGTTAAACACACACCATCAACAGCAATGCTAGCACCGCTGCATTGCGCAGGTGTATCGCCATCCATCAGCGCGAGAAAATCACACCCCACAGTAAGACGCATCGCATCGCCTTGCTGTGCAACGGCGGCAACCTCACCAATTTGTCGTATTAATCCGGTAAACATACTATATCCTCCTAAAAATTCCACTCAAACAAAGCATCTTGCCCAAGCTTCTCCAGTGTCGCTTTCGGTAAATCACGTAATTGTGTCAAATCATCGAAAGCAGGCACTGCATTCAAACCTAGCCACTTGGGTGCAACAGCGATAAACGCTTGCTGGAGTAATTTTTCTCGTAAGAAAGCGGAAAATAAAGCGCCGCCTGATTCTATCCAGACACGATGATAACCCAAAGCCCCTAATGATTTTACAACAGCATGAAGATCTAGCTGGCCATGCTGCTGAGATACCACTTCAATGCAACGTACACCCGCCCCTTCTAGGCGCTCTTGCTCACTTGAGGATGCCGCATCACTATGCAAACAAATCACAGGGCAGTCTACTGGCCTCCCCTCAAAAACACGTGCATCCATTTCTAATTGTAATCGACTATCCACAACAACCAAGGGTTTATACTTTATTTTATTTTTTGCACGCACCGTAAATTGCGGATTATCTTTTTTAATCGTACGCACTGAGGTGAGTATCGCATCACAGCGACCTCGCCAAGCATGCGTAAACGCTCGAACTTTTTCACCGGTAATCGCCAGCGGTTCGCCATCATGCCCTGCAATTTTCCCATCTAAACTCATCGCGAGTTTAGCAATCATCCAGGGTGTTTTGGTTTTCCACCAATGCGCGTATGGCTGGTAAAAGGCATCTATCGCCGGCGTTGATATATGCTGACAAGTTACACCCGCCTCTCTCAACTGCAAAGCGCCCTTACCCGCAACTTGCGGATTAGGATCTGCAAACGCATACACAACATGTTTGATGCCACGTTTGATAATCAACTCGGTACACGGTGGTGTGCGCCCGTGATGACAACACGGCTCTAAGGTCACATACAGTGTTCCACCTGCGCATTCCGCATCAGAGAGTTGTGACAAGGCCTCAACCTCTGCATGTGCTAAGCCTGGTCCACGATGAAAACCGCAGGCAACGACCTCGCCATTGCGTACCACCACAGCCCCAACCGCAGGATTTGGGGCACACTGCCCCTCTGATAGCTGTGCTTTTTGGAGGGCAAGCCCCAAAAAATGATTATTTTCATCTAACATATGCTGGAATATACTTGTTTATTTCTCATGAAATGGGTATTATACGCACAATAACAATAACAACCAGTGGTAATCCTATGCTGAGTCAAATTAACTACACCCCTCAAAAACTTATATTTAGCCATCAACAATGAAGCATAATTTTATTGATGCACAGCCATATTGGTCTATCATTTAAACAGATCTGCTTTTTTTACACGCATAGAGAGTATCACCATGCAAACGACACAGTTCTTAGAAGACATCCTCTCAAACAGCAACCCAGCTCTCACAAAAGAACAATATGCGCCACTGATCGATGCCATAAAAACTGACATCAACAGCATTGTGTCTGAGGGATATACCCCTGATGATTTAGGAGGCCATCTAGAAATGCTCTTAGATCTCGCAAAGCTTGCAAAAAAATCTGGGGATACATCAGTACAAAAACATACCCGATTTTTTCTTTTAGTGATAGAAAATCGTATAAGAAGCTGGCCTGGCGATCAATCCACCACAAACAAATTACTGCCAGAAATTGCTGGCTTAGTTGGTCGTGTTCCTAAATTAAACCCTGGCGAAATTCGTCTTCCAGAAGATAAATACCTATCAAATAAAGATGTCAGAGAGAAAGAGTCATACCGGAAAGAAGTCTGGAAGAAGCCATTTCGACAAAGACCCAGTGGAAAATCAGAACAAAGGTCCATGAACAGCGCAGCATCTTCTGCAGCGGCCTCTTCTTCAGAAGGCACTGAAAAAAGAAAAGGTAAAGAAAAATTAGAAAAAGTTGAATTTTATACGAGCACGGGACATATCGCAGTTCGCGAACATTTGACAGCGCATGATTTACATGACCGCAACAAAGAAGGCTCGGACGGTCAGGCTTTCTGCCATGCCACACAATCACTTCAATCATGTAGCTCGTTGGATGCTGACCATATGCTACCATCCAAACTAATTTTGGAAAGACAGATAGAATTGCTCGAAGCGATGAATCTAGATCCTATTCACGCTGAGAATACAATGGAAACAGAAGAAGCCAAAAGATACTTGATCTGTGAAGATGGCACTTTTTATGGAAGCCGTGGTTTTTTTATGGAATACCATAACTGTATCGATAATATTTGGTTCATCAAAGCGGAGCTTAATAAAGAAAAACGAGATCAGGATCCTGTTTCGTGGCTGACGACTCAACCTCAGTTTGGCAAAGACTTATTTGCGCAAATTGGAGAGGTCAATACTGACTATATACTTTATACCGGAGCTCAGGATAAAATACTCGGGAAATTAGTTAGACAATGGAGCCGACGAGAGAGATACCCGACAAGACTACTTTCAGACATCCTGCAACATCAGACACCACCAGGACAAGCGACACCAGCTGATCTTGAAGGAACATCAACATACGCAGCTATAGGTTTAGCACTATCGGTTTGTGCTGCTGATCCAGAGGAAACTTCAGAAGAGCGCGGCCTGGAAGTTGCTGAGCAGACACTGCAAGAAAGGACTGACCAGCTCGAACAACCAACGGCAGAAACTTCTGGCAGCGATGAAGAAGAGAAGCCAGCTAGAAAAAAACACCGAGAAGAAGTGCGTAATCAGATAGCAACAGGAGCCAATATTGCAAAAGGTGTGCTACCCAATGTTGTACGTGTCGTAGAAGATGCTAGAAACGCTTCGCGTGCTAGCACTAAGAAAAATGAAACAGAAACTGGGACTAACACATTCACTTATGGGGAAAATCCATGATAAATATATTTGACAGCATCGCTAACGGTGAAGAACCTACCGAAGTTCAAGCAAAGTTTTTTTCAGAAAAAACCAAAAACATGTCTGCCGAAGATAAAGCTGACTACTTATTTTTTCTTCGGGCACGAACCATTATTAAAACGGCATTACTTAAAAAAGGAGACTCATCTCCTACCGAGGAAGATTTAGAGCAATTCTTTAAAGATACTATCTGCAAGAGCGTCGATCCTGATATAGTTGCAACGAGAGAGGAGATACGAAAACTATTTGAACCCAAAGAGCAGCCTAGGAACACACCGTTCTAAACGATTTTTATTTATTATTAGCTAAAAATACTTGAATAACACCCAAGACATGGGTATTCTACACTCAATAACAATAACAACCAGTGGTACTAACATGCTAAGTAAAACCGATCTCGATATCCAAACACACATCACCAAAGGCCAATTTCGCATGGCACTTGCCTTGATAAAAGGGCCTGAGTTGGCAAAGTTTCATCTGCCATCCCCATTACATCATTTATTAGGTTCCGTTGAAAAACAGCGCGATAAAAGACACAAACTACTCAATGAACCACTAAGCGTCTCAAAACAGTTTGATACAAGAGAACGATTAAACACCCAAATCAATTGTTACTTGGCAGCCATTACTCACTTTTCAGACTACCCAGAAATGGAAGAAATGCTAAAGAGTTATCAAGTTAATGCAAAGTATGCAATAAAAAGTATGATGACCCGTTTATATGAAGCAGGTGAATACAATACACTCATCAAAAAACATACCTACTACCAGCAATTTTTTGTAGATGACTATGCTTTTCATCATCGATTGCTCATGCAGAAAGCGGATGCACAATTGGCAAGAGGCGCTAACACTGAATTATTAGCAACTTATGCTGAAGCACTAGTTTTATGTGATAAAGGTGAATGGGATTACTGCGATTCACAATGTGAAACTTGGCTTGCACGTGCTGAATCATTTACGCGATCTGGCCATTTAGCAGAAGCGAAAGAAGATTTAGGGGCTGTAATAAATTCGTTCACAGAAGATGATGAAGAGATTGAGTTGCTCATCAGCGCGCATCGGCAACGTGCAAAAATTCATATGCAAGAAAAAGACTGGAAATCAGCGGTCAACGATTGGGATCAAGTCGATACGCTCACCGAAGTGACGCCTATGGATGATGAAGATGATATTGAAAACCAAGAAAACCAAGAAAATAATGAAGCAAAAAGTCAGCTGCGTAAGTCTTTGATAAAGCTAAGAGAAGGCTATAACCCCATACATGATTGGAAGGAAATGCTTGAAACCACGAAAAGACTTCTCGCATTCGAACCAGATAATTCTTACTTATTATACGATGCCATAATTCTTTCCAGAACATGCTGTGAACATTTGCAAAAACCTTCTTCAATCGCCAGCTTAGACGAAAAAGTACAAGCAGCAACACAATGTATGGAATTCGCTAAATCACTGTTTAAACAGGGAGAAACATTGCGACAACAAAATCACCCTAAGTACAGAACTTTCACTCTAAGTGCTAAGAAGATTTTTGATATTTGCCAAGAAGAAGTGAAAGTAATGGCAGCAGTAATCGAAAAAGAAAAAGAAAATGATATACCCGTTAGCCCAATAACACACTGGCTTTCTCCTCGAGCTAGAAAACGTCAACAAGATGAGGATGAGGATGAGGATGAGGATGAGGATAAAAATAGCGAGGAAGAACACGTTCCCTTCTCCCCCAGCAAACGTTTAAATACTGGCAGCGGCAAATAAACTTTCCTATTGAATAAGGTGCTCACTTGATGGGCACCCTAATTCGCATTGCCCGCACCAATAGGTATAAAATACCTGCATCTTCATACTGAATAGGTGCTCAACGATGCCCAATCCTGACAAAGTTATTGCTGAAACTGCTGCGGATCTTTTCTCTTTTTCATTAAACTCAGACGACGCATCCGTCCCCATGGACCTCGATGAGGATGATGCGCAAGCAGACCAGAGCCAAGCCTCCGATCAGAGTGTGCCAGAATTCATGGAGAGTCCGCCACTAGAAGCGCTTGAACCAGGCAATGAAAATGAAGATGTTATCAATAATATTTTGAGTCGGATTCTAGATAACAAGTTTGAGTCTGCCTACACACTCTACGCAAAATACTGTTTGCGACCTCGTTCCATGTCCGGCGGGCTTTTACCTTTTTTCAACGAAAATAATATGCTGGCAGTACAACACCCATCCATACCTGCGCAACTATCTGCATTACAAGCGTATTGTTTCTTATTGCCCGACACACACCCACAGCGCCTGCAAGCATTGCTAGCCCTGCAGGAATGTAAACATTTCCCCTTTCGTGCTTATATCGCAAACACTTATCCAATCCAGGCAGTTTTATTGGAGCTTCAGTACGCTCACCTATCCAGGTATCACGATGGTCATTACACACAGTTTCTCTATCTTTTTAAACTACAACTAGGTGTTTTAGAGAAAAAAAATGCTCTTGCTGATATTATCAACTTGTATCAAACCACGTTAGTTACCTTGCAAGGCAATGTAGACAAGAACAGACAACACCTAGCCTATTTGTACCAAGACCTAGGTGACTTACATGCAAAGCAATACACGCCGTCACTTGAGTCGCAGCAAGATGATCACTACAGCACCGCAATAGAAGCCTTTGATAACGCATTGAATTTATGTAAAAACACGCCTAAATTAGACATTTTACAGATGGATATTCTTCGGAAGAAAAGCATGCTTTATGCTGAAGATGCTTATGAGTCAGTCGATGAGGAAGAGCTAACGCAAGAAGTTCTTCAAGTTTGTGAGCTATTATCTTCGAATCTTAATGCTGATTTCTTCCGTGTTTTCCGAGATTACATGATGAGCTTTGTGACAGATACAATGGTGGATAGAAAACAAAAGCCGTTGGTTTCTCGTTTATTAACGACAGTGCTAACGCAAGATGCGCTACTGGAAAAGATACCAGAGTTTCACCAAACCTTACTAAGAGAACGAGATCTTCTTCAGCAGGAAGAAGAATGTTATCAGGCAAATCGCTATAGACTATAGAACCATTAGGTCTCAGATGAACCTGAAGACTTTACCGCCTCAGATGCAGCAATTTGAACGGCCCCTTTAAAGAAACCAGCATTTTCTGGGAAAACTAGGTTGTCTTTATATTTATTGAAAACAAAGTTTGAATCTCTCTGTGGCAAGATAGAGGGTGATGCAAGCTCTTTATATTCTTTATTGTTGGGGTGAATGCCAAGAAAATTAACTTGTTTGGTTACATCAAAAATAGGGGTTTCGTGAATATTCAACTCCCCAGAGCCAAAGGTCAACAAACACTTTTTCAACAAAGACATAATTTTAAAGAGCTCTGAAACAATCGTCACATTGTCACTTGATCGCGGAGAAAAATCTAATAAATTGGGGCATTGAATAGAATAATAGACCGGCGAAGGATTATTATATTGCGTAAAAACGGTGGGCTCCATAATAATAGGCATATAGTTTTCTAAGCGATACACATCAACCAAGGCATCTTGCAAGAAATTAATTGGCGCCGCACTTTCATCTGAGGACGGCGCATACGCACAACCACTACCAGACGCAATGGCAATCAAATGTTTTACTGTATCAAAGGTATACGCATCGGGTTTAAATGTGAGTTGGCTTTGAAAAATCGAATAAACCAAGGACCAAACAGGCTGCGCGCCCCAATAACTCGTGATTTTCAAATAATTTTCCATCAAATAAAAATGAAATGCTTGCCATTCAGAATCAAAGGTCTTTGCCATCCATTCTTTAGAAAAATATAATAATTCTGTATGCCAGTTAACGCCTGCTTCGGATGAGTTTGCTAAGTCTTTAAAAACAGTCCAATGATCAAATATATTTTTTGGTTTTTCACCACTAATATCAAATTCTTTTTTTAATCGCAGAAAACCGTTAGCGTTAGAAATTTTAGGCAACGTAAAAATAGATCGTGCACCCGCAGTTAAATCCCATAAAAATGCAGGCTGATATGATCTGTTTCCGTCAAGCATTCTACCCGCACCAATCACTGTGCCCGCTCTTAACAAACCTACTGCCATTGAAACAGTTTGATATTTAGAGGCCAAACAAATTTCCAAAGACTTATCCAACAACATAGAAACCGGGTGAGACATCAGGTTATAACTCAAATCATCTTTAAGCTGCTGCGGTACTCGACTGTCCCCCAGGGGCACCAACTGCCCTCCCTCTATCGGCACTTGGAACTTTCCACGCTTGACGATTTCACTACCATAAGGATACTTCGCGACGTACAGAGGAAGTTTATTAGAGGGGCTAATCTTATCGATAATCGCCGCCAACACAGGATTAACGGCGCAGACCTTAGCCCTAACGTCTGCCCAGTAAACTCGCTTAAAACTTGCACGATCCATAGCGGCACCTCTAAAATTTATCTGATAATAATAGCAAACTCTCTAACCATTGTGAACTATTTGCTCATAAATATTGGCAGGTAATTTTAGTGGCGATTTAATCTATTACAAAAGATGTAAAATTAGGCTTTACTGTCTCCGTAACCAATAGGTTTTTACTCGTTGCTCTGGGGTCACATGGCAACACCGTTCACAGGCATCACACGCCTGACATTTGTTTTTTGGGAGAATATAACATGGGTCAATATACAGAAAGGTTAACAGAAGCGAGAGATAACTTACATAAAGCCTTATCAATTCTTAATATGCTAGATTCTAGCAACGCAACGCACTACAAAGCGGATGATCTGGCAAACACCACCTGGATACTAAAAGACTTGCTGACGACGGCGAAAAAGGCATTAGCAGAGATTGAAGAGCCATCCGTCTGCGCTTGATTTTGATTGCTGGGAGCGGCGCGCCATGCTCGGATGGCGTTTTTATTTATGGCACTAGCAATGGCCTATGGAGAATCTCTTACATAAGGTCTAGCTGATTACTTACAGCCTTTTTGGGTGCATTTTTGTACACTGTTAAATGTCAGTTTTGACGATACAGAAGCAAAATGAAAACAGAGGGTTAATATCTATGGTTTTTCAGATCACGAATACTGACTTCCAAGCGCTACGCCAGCATCAGCCACAGAAAAAAGCTAAGGAATCCACTGAAGCGCGCGTTTATGCGCACTGCGTGCAGCCACTGATCACTATCGAAAAAGATAAGAGTGCCCCCGCTTTAAAACCCCTTTCTCCGCAACGATATCGGGAAATGGCGGATACATTTAACATTGACGGAACGTTACTGCGTGATCGGATAGCAAGCGATTTAAAAATCAGCGCTGAAGATTTAACAGACGAGCATTATACGTCTGAAATTCCTAAGACTCTCGCGTCTTTTGGTTTGTCCGAACGCTTGTGTTACATCTTGTTTCAACATATCCGTCAAGTAGATAACGAAAAGCATGAAACACAAGAGGCAACGGCACAACTTGCTTACCGCTTTGCCTCTACTAGCCAGGTTTGGCCTTTTAAAACAGTACTTACCGGTAAGACGACGATTAACATCCTCGCTGCCAACCAAAATCAACTATGCGTCACGTTAACGGCAGCACCTAAGCTTATCATTCCCAGAAAAGACCCTATCGAGGTTCAGCAAGAAACTCGGATTGATATTCATGAAAGAAACGATAGCATTCAATGTCAAGCGCAAGTCATGTGTAATGGATTATCCGATGAAGACTTAACAACATTACTAGAACAAGGGCAATTTAATCTCATGCCGGTGCTCGATAAAGTACAATCTGGTATTCCTCTGTTTGAACATGAGCAAGCGTGGTTGCAACAACTGACGACTATCTTTATCGAAAAAATCACAGAGGGAAAACTAAGTAAATCGCTCGCAGCGCAAATCTGTGAGTATGTAACATCTTTGACACAACGTTTAAATAGCGTCACAGCGCCACTGCTAGATACTGAGTATGCCTTTGCAAAAACACTGCTATCGCTTGAGAACACCAAAAAAATTGTATTGCCTAAGCACTTTAAACAATTACAGCGAGCCATTTCCTTGCCTGCTGTGATAAAACAGCATAAACCTCGCTGGTATCGCAGTGCAACAAACAACACCGCGCGTTTGTTAGAGATGCTGGGTATAAAGTCCTCTTATTCGACACTAACCAGCGATGTGTTTGAAATGAAGCGCGTGGAAAAACAAAAACCTCTTCTACACCAAGCAACATTATTTTATTTGGATGTCATGCTTCAGCAGCGGCCAAGCACGTTGGCAAAAGGATTACGCACTGCACAGCTTCAGCAGTTGGTATCTTTGCTATCGGCAGAATCAGGTGATAGTGATAAGACAAAACAAGAAAAAACAGAACTTAGAGAGAAGTTAATTAGCGCGCTGCTTCGATACAATCCGTATTTGCTGAATGAATCCAGCTATAAAGATAGGCTGCTTAATCCAGAAAATTTACCCACAGCATTACTGTCGCAACAACTAGACTGCAGAAAAATCTTATTTACAAAAGATGTGCGACGAAATAAAGTCATCCAGTTAATGACTACACTGGCAGGAAAACAAGGCGATGACACCACGGCTAAACGTTTATTAGGCCTACCTGCCCCAACACGCTGGTGGCATCGCTTTATCAAGCCAGAGGCAGTCAAGCTTGCTGCGCAAATGCCTGCGGCGGCATGCGTTAGTTTGCTGGAGGCAAAGCCAAGCTTGGTGTTTGATTATCTAAATAGTTTACTGAGCTCATCAAGAGATATCGCTAAATTTAATGAGGCTCAGTTAACACAGTTGTGTGGTTTGTTGTCGGGTGAGCAGCTGAACACCCTAGAAAACAACGCAGTTTTATCTGAAAGCACACCGATTTTGGGAATTTTCCAGTTACGGAAACAACGTCATGAAAAAGTGAGCTCTCTAACTCTCAAAAAACGAATGAAAAATCAAGCACCCACAGAAGTGTTTGGTGCACCAACTAGCGCCTTTATGAGGGCTGGCGGATCTTCTTCTAGTGTAGATGAGTCATCTATCCGGGTGAAAAGGCCTATGATAGAGGTAAAAAACAAATAACATTAAATGCGCTAGGCTTGTGCTTGAGTTAATCTTAACGAACCTGATGGCGAAGGCTGTGCGTGTTCTTTTTTTCTTTTCATTGCAGCTTGTTCTTCTGCTTGCGTTTGAGTTACTCCTTGTTGAAGAGCCAGGCATTGAGTCACGTCTGTCATTCCCTGGGGAATTGCTAGCAAGCTAACAAGAGGGGTTGTATCTTGGTTTATAGGTGTTTTTCTTAAATTTTGTTCGTGCTTATCAGTGTTTGCAACGCATCTTTCAAAAATTGCGATGCCATGTGCGGTAAATTGATCGCGATAATTAGTTGTCAGCTGTCTAGAACTCGGTGTTAATATCCAACCAGTATTGTCCAAGTAAAAACGCTGCATATAGGTTGTGCGGTGGTAACAAGACGGTGGAATACAAAGGCAAATTAAATACTGCCAAAGGGCTTCATGTCTGCTGAATGGAATTTTTTTATCATCCGATGAAAAAAAGACATTTTCACCGCAAGCACTATCCAACCAGCTCCAGGCAAGTAATGTACCTGTTTGTAGCTCATTGTCTGTAAAAGAGCTCCGTAACCTATCAGCCACTAGAATATTTCTTAAAGCTTTTTCACTGTAGGCCTCGACACTGGCATCAAAGAAGGAATAAGGTAAAGAAGCTTTCGAATATGTGTCTCTTCGATCACGAAACGCCGTACGGATTTTAAAATACACCATGCCTGCCAGTAGATGGCCTAAAGGCCCAAAGACAGTAGGTAATACATCCGCTATAGACTCTAGTGCTATCACATAAGGTCGAAGTTGCTTCTTGCCCTTAGCCTCTGTTATTAAAAGCTCTGCATACATGTCTACGAGCTCAAGCGCGGCATCGTATGCACCACATTGGACCGCTTCCAGTAAAAGATGCGCGGCCATAGATGGCAACGCAGCATTGTCCATTTGATGTGTTTCAGCATACAAGCGCGCACGATAATACAGGTGCAATCCAAGCAATATATCAAATACTGACTGGCTAGGGGTACAATGTTGATAGCCCTCCCATGGACTCTTCACATTATATGCGTCTAGCGCTTTCCGCCACACATCTTGTAATTCTGGCGCGCGGCATGCGGCACGAAAGCATGGTAAGTGGATAGCTAACCACATAAAAAATGTATTACTACATACAACATCCAGGGAATCAGTTGTGTCATTAGATCTAGGTAACACATTTGAGCGAATAAATATTTGTAAGGCCTTGGGGGTTTGACCTACTTCTGGACGTGCAATGTCTTTTAGCGCGCTAAGTGATGTTGCCCAGCCCAATGAAAATTTTTCAGCTTCTGCCGTATAGCTTTCCAAGGTTTCTGGCGATACAGCTTCATAGGCCGTCCTATAAGCTTCTTGTAAGAGCACGTGTTCTGGCAGTCCAACGAGCATTAGAGTACTCCAATCATTTTAAGTATCTGGATCTTACGCCAAATCACCGAAAAGGTAACTAGCGACCAACCCGGGGGACAATGTCTGTAAGAAAGTTGAGATTTGTAGGGGATATGCTTGGGCGAGGCAACAACTTTATTACGCAGAGCCTCCTCTATAAGAATGTGCTCCAATCTATATCCTGGTTTTGCTGCGTGAACACTACACCTTAATAAAATAAAAAATATAAGGTAAAAAAACACACTTGTGAATTACATTATTTTAGAAAAAAGATTCCCTCAAAGATAAGTAAAACTGAGCATAAGGAACTAATTACTGATCGATGCCGCTACTGACAACCTACCAACCGGCCAAGATCCACTATTGTCGAGTGTAAAAAAAGTAGTTAGTGTCCAGCTACGCTTATTATTCCAATGTAAAGAGGTTCAGGTGGATTGCCCTACTATACGGCTCAGCACACAAACATCGAAGCTTTTCGACACACTCCGAAAAGAAGCTCTCTATGTTCCTGGAGCAAATGTCATCTTAAAAGAATCCGTTATTATCTGCGTACAACACTTGCTAGAGACAAACATCTTATTGTTTGAAGCTCTTTTAATACAAGGTTTTAGGGCAGAAAATATTTTTATAAAAGGAAAGCCTTACTCTACACATGAGGGCACTAGGGCCCAACTCAGAAAAAAAGGTATATTTGTTTTCAAAGAAAACCACAGCTATCTAAATTGCGGGGATTATGCTGAAAAAAACACAGAGGAAATTATTAACTTTTGGCGAGAAATTCTTACAACATTAAAAAATAAGCCAAATATTCGAAACCTGATAGTTGTAGATGATGGCGGAAAGGCGCGAGAACTAATCCCAAAAAGATGCCTAGAAAAGTACAATGTACTTTCTATCGAACAAACACAATATGGCGTTAACACTCTGGTAGAAAACATCACTCCCTATATTTCAGTTGCAACATCCAAAACAAAAAAGGAAATGGAGTCAGGCGCCGTAGCACAAACCATTATTGAAAAGCTCAAAAAAAATCTCAAAACGAACACTTTACCTAACAACTGGGTGTATGGCGTCATAGGCTATGGCGCTATTGGCGCAGCATTAACAAGGCAGTTAATAAAAAATGGCTTAGTCACCCACGTTTACGACAAGCAACCTGTTTCACTGTTATCACCAGCGAAAAACCATCAAAAAATAGAAAACTGCATCAATGAAAGCGATATAATATTTGGCTGCACAGGAAATGATATAAGCAAAGCATTTAACTTTCAACCTAAAATAAAAAAACATAGGATACTTGTTAGCTGCTCATCTGAGGAAAAAGAATTTCTAACGTTATTAAGGAAAGAAAAAAAGAGAAAAGATTTTATTTTAGAAAAAGTGCGAATAGACAGTGAAACCAACAGTCCCTTTACGATATTAAACGGAGGATACCCCATCAACTTTGACCTTTCAGCGACAAGCGTCCCTCTCAAAGACATTCGTCTTACCAGGGCTTTAATTTATGCCGCAATTATTCAAGCAACAAGAATCTTATCCAACAAAGACGATATACAAACCCTTAAAAAACCCATTGCTCTAGATAATTATTTTCAAACAATAATTACAGAAATCCTTTGCGATAAAGTCGATCTAGAATGCCTCAGCATACCATCTACCTATAAATATACGACAGAACATCATCCATTACGTACTTTACTTAACCGAGAGCTATCTGTATAGCACCCCGCCAAAAAATGCTTGTATCACAAAAGGGTAACTCACACTTCGTAAGCTGAGTAAGTAACCGGCTGTCTGTGTTGGGTAAGACCTGGCTTTCTTGTATTTCACCGCACGGGTCATGCTCTACATGATAATATTGAAACATGGCATGCTCTAACAAATTACCAACCTCCCGTTCTCCATGAGCGCGATCTCTTAGCGTATCCACCAACATTTTCACACCTCGAAGATCAGCCATAACAGTCTTGCTACGTTTACCTTGATATGGAATTCCTTCTAACAAACAAGGGTGAGATAATGAATAATAGACTTGTTCATGTTCCTTAATAACATCAAGAGAGTTAGCATACATAAAAGTAGGATGATACTTTGTTTGATAAACATCAATTAACGCATTTGTGACTCTTTCTGCTGGAAACAATGTCTCTTCACCTATCGTAGGGGTATAACCAATTCCTTTTCTCTGTGCAATTAAAAGTAAATGTTTTACTGTATCAAGCATATAATGATTGGGGGATATTCCTCTCTCCGAAATCAAATCTAAAACATGTTGCCACAGCGAAACCATCGCCGTCCGATCCACAGAAAGTTGCGCCTGTCCCCAGCTACGTTTAAAAATAAGATTATAAAAAGGTTCCCAAGCAGGATCACCAAAATGTTTAAACCAATGTTCCGTAAAAAAAACCAGCTGACTATTCCAACAATGATCCACTGTTTTATCAGCAGATATATGTTGAAACAAACTCCAATGATCTTCAAAATGTTTTCCATTGATCATCGATGAAAATGAATACTTTCTTCTCAAACGTTTTAAGGCAATCGCATCAGATAACTTATTTAATATAAAGATAGATCTAGCACCAGAAGATATTGACCAGCGAACAGGTTTTTTCCTATGAAACAAATAATCTGTCACCTCAAAAGCACCGAAAATATCCCCAGGCATTAGTAACCTTAAAGGGATCACTCGATTTTTAGTTTCCAGAAAAACTTCACACCCTTTATCCAGAAATACACCTAAGGGTACGCTGCTATAACTTAACTCAGGAAAATGATCAGCTAAAGACTTATGCAATATACCGCGGTCCATCACCAAATCTCCATACCCACAAGACGTATTAACCAATCTATATTTTTCACTGGGGTTAAGAGTATCAATTATCTTGGTTAACTCAGGGTTAACCAGGGATAGCTGCTTTCGGATATCGAGCCAACTCGTGTATTTAGCCATAAACATCTTGAAATCCCTTTTTTAGCACCCCACCTAGATGGTAAATTATAACACAGACCGACCAATAAACAAAGATTTACCCAATATTTTTCACAGCAAATATTACCAGCAAATATAGCAATTTAATTAAATCACATATTGCTTTTTAATACTCACGTCTGGTTGGGATTTTGACAGTTTTCAAAGGATTTGATTGATGAAAACAGACAAAACCGAATCAATGTTGCTCTGGGGTCATGCAGCGACAAGAAGACGGACTTCTTTATTTAATAAAGGGGTTCAATGTAACAATAACAACAAACGACTGGAACAGTCACGATAATACGCTTATTGCTTTGGGCGT
>BQJM01000031.1 GCA_021604705.1 marine bacterium B5-7
CCTGCAGATGCACTCAAAACTTAATTTTACTTCTGCCTGTCATCCCGCACTTGATGCGGGATCTCCTGCAGATGCACTCAAAACTTAATTTTACTTCTGCCTGTCATCCCGCACTTGATGCGGGATCTCCTGCAGACGCACTCAAAACTTAATTTTACTTCTGCCTGTCATCCCGCACTTGATGCGGGATCTCCTGCAGATGCACTCAAAACTTAATTTTACTTCTGCCTGTCATCCCGCACTTGATGTGGGATCTCCTGCAGATGCACTCAAAACTTAATTTTACTTCTGCCTGTCATCCCGCACTTGATGCGGGATCTCCTGCAGACGCATTCAGAAATTAACTTTCGATTCTTTGCCTTGCTTCAAGCGCTCAATGTTCCCTTTATGACGCCATACAATTAACACGGCAATGGCTAATACTGGCAGTGCATACTGCGGTGTTGCGGCAAATGAAAATAAGACAATAGCCCCTGTCGCAATCAATGCTGAAAGCGAAGAATATTTCGTAAAGAATAAACATAGGCCCCATGTCATAGCACCAATTAATGCAGCGCCGCCACTTAATCCTAGAATGACACCAAATGCTGTTGCAACACCCTTCCCACCTTTAAAGTGAAAAAACAAGGGAAAGATATGTCCCACGACGGCAGCCAGTGCAACACAGGCCAAGGCAAAGCCATGGTTACCAAGCACAATGGCAATCCATACACTCAATAAACCTTTTAGCATATCGCCTGCGAGAACTAATGCAGCGATTTTCTTACCAGCACTTCGTAGCATATTTGTTGCGCCGGGATTACCTGAGCCTGTGTCGCGAGGGTCATCAAGCTTTAATAGTTTGGCAAGGATAATGGCCGTTGATAATGAGCCTAGTAAGTAAGCAATGATCAGTGAAGCAGCAAACATAGGTAATTTCCTTAAAGAGTATGAGTCCGATATAATGGCGTCATTGTAACATTAAGGAACCCATATGTCTGATGTATCAAAATATTTGATTTGGATAGACTGTGAAATGACGGGCTTAAAACCTGCACATGATTGCCTCATTGAAATAGCGACGATTGTCACTGATAACGATCTCAACATTGTTGCGGAAGGACCGACACTGGCGATACATCAGCACGATGATTTGTTAAATGGTATGGATTCATGGAATACCAAACACCATGGAGAATCCGGTTTAACGGAACGCGTGCGTCAAAGCACGATCACAGAAGCTGAGGCAGAAGCCCAAACGCTTGCCTTCATGGAAAAATATGTGGGTCCGCAAGAAAGCCCTATGTGCGGTAATAGCATTCATCAGGATCGACGTTTTCTTGTGAAGTATATGCCAAACTTGGCGGCGTATTTTCATTATCGTAATTTGGATGTCAGCACGCTGAAAGAATTGGCTAGGCGCTGGAACCCCGCGGTATTTGAAGGCTTTAAAAAAGAATCTAAACATCTTGCATTGGATGACATCAAAGATTCTATTGAAGAAATGATTTACTACAGGGAACATTTTGTTCGGGATTAAATCACTGTTATTCCGGACATTCCCGCTGTCATCCCACACTTCCGCTGTCACCCCGCACTTGATGCGGGGTCTCCTGCTACCATTGTCATTTCGGCCTTGAGCCGGGATCTCCATCTACTGAAACAATCTTTGCTGAGCGGTGGGGGGCATGTTTTCCAAAGTACCAGCCTCTCGTCGCTTAAATGAAAAGTCCTCAACAAGAACAGTGGCCATGCTGCCGACAAGCCCTTGGCGAGTAACCCCGTGCGCAGTACTCGTACTGCGACCCGGGTATCAGGGCTACGTCAACTGGTATTTTGGATAAACACCCCGCCATCACTCTCCATCATTATCTCAGATTGTTCATTATAGTACACACGAAGATATATGAAGAGGCTGGGAGGGTATTCTTTTCAAAAAACGTCGAAGTCAGGGATGACTTCGTCGAGCGCCATGGACGGCAGTTAGTGTGCGTTTTTTTGAAAGGAATACCGGACCAGCCTGTTGACAATTTTCTGCTTTTTTATGTATGCTTTGCCAAAGCCCACTGAACATGCTCTCTCACTAGTGCCGATGGATGATCCAATCGCTGTTTTAACGCAGCAATAATTTCTGGTGATGTTGCTGCATTCCCCAAAGCCACGGCAATATTCCGTAACCAACGTTCATGGCCTAAGCGACGAATAGGCGAAACCAAGGTGTTTTCTAAAAAGGTTTCTTCATCCCACAAAAATAAATCCACCAATTCTGAATCCATCAAATAATGTCGCGGTTTAAAATCTTTGTCGTCAGTAGGTTTCGCAAAACGATTCCAAGGACACACCATCTGGCAGTCATCGCAACCAAAAATACGATTGCCGATTAACGGCCTAAATTCAACAGGAATAGATTCTTTGAGCTCGATGGTTAAGTACGAAATACAACGTCTGGCATCTAACTGATGTGGTGCGACAATCGCTTGTGTCGGACAGATATCGATGCATGCGGTGCAACGTCCGCAATGTTCGCCATCGTAAGGGGTATCGATAGGTAAAGGAATGTTTGTGTAAATTTCTCCAAGGAAAAACCAAGATCCCTCTTCCCGATTTAATACCAAGGTATGTTTCCCGCGCCAACCTAAACCGGCTTTTAAGGCAATGTCACGCTCCAACACGGGCGCACTATCCGTAAAGGCACGGTATTCGGTTTCCGGTACTTGTGCTTGCACTTGTTTAGCGAGTTTGACTAAACGTTTACGAATAACTTTATGATAATCTTTCCCCGTCGCATAGCGTGACACATAGGCTTTGTCAGGTGAATCTAAAGTTTCTTGCATTTGTGCATCGGGGGGTAAGTAATTTAAACGTACGGAAATAATACGAATAGTCCCCGGGATTAATTCGGCTGGCCGCGATCTTTTCGTGCCATGCTTTTCCATATAGCCCATCGTGCCATGAAAGTTTTTGGCGAGCCATTCTTGCAAATGTTCTTCGGCATCAGATAAATCGACATCCGTAATACCAACTTGTGAAAAACCTAGGTCTTTTCCCCATGTTTTTATATCTTTTGCGAGTTGTTCAAAGTTAACGGTCATGGGACAAACCTGTGAGTATTGCGGCGAGGATGAAAGCGCCTGGCAATAGGCTCAGTGCAAGATGGTAATGCGATAAATCATAATGCATAGAAAAACCATGGTGATGAATATCCATGAGGATCCCGACGAACATTTGTCCGGCACTGGCAACAGCGATGACCATCATATTGGTTAGGGCAATACCAAAGCCCGCTTGTGCCACCTGGATGTGATGATTGTAGATTCGCCAAATGATGACTTGCGCACTGGAGAAAAAACCAAAACAAAAAATAAACCAAGATAAATGTGTTTGTGCAACAGCAGGAAGCCATACGAAAAAAGCGGCACATGCGGCAGCTAGGCTAGCCATTATCATGAGAGTTGGTTTTTCGTGTGAGAATTTATCAACGAGAAAGCCCATGATGGGGGAGCCAATCACCCAGCCCACAAACAATAGCGTAATCAATGCAGACGCAGATACTTTGCTCATATGATATTGATTCACCATGAAGTTAATCCCCCAAACACCGGCGAATATCGATGTGGGCAAATAACATAAGCCACCGACTAAGCCATTCAGCCATAATCGACGATGACATAGCGCAGGTTTGATATCATGCCAGCGATAAGAACTATTTGTTGGCGGTGGCGCAGGTTCCTGGCGAACAAACAATAAGGCCAATACCATCGCAAGCCCGGTTACCGTGAATGCGAGTAGCGTGAACTGCCAGTCCCAGTGTTTGATTAAGCATGCGGTAACAGTTTCTCCCATGGCGCCAGATAAGGTGCCTAGACCAATCGTAATGCCGCATACGGTTGTGAACCATGAGTCAGGGAAATGCCGTTTAGCAATGCTTAGCACTGCAATAAATGCGAAAGCCGAACCGAGGCCCATCACAAATCGCATGATTAATCCGATAGCGAGTTGATGGCTTAATAAAAATAGACTGGCACTGAGCACACATAAACTAATGCTTGCCAATAATATTTTCTGTGTTCGAAAACGGTCTAAGAAAAATCCCGCAGGCAACTGCATGAGGGTATAGCCTAGATAATAGGCCGCAGCCAAGCTACCGATGCCAGTAGCCTGCACATGATAGTGTTGCATTAGGCGTGGGATGATTAAGCTGGGGTAAAGTCGCAAAAAGAATTCGTAGCAATAAAATAAAATGGCGACGATTAATAATGCCCAGGCAGCGGTAGATATCGGAAGTTTAGTTTTCATCGCGTGCTATTATGCCAGAACACCACAAGCAGCGCGAGTTTGCGGGAATTTCCATCGATATTACCCATGACTTTCTGCACTTTTATCTCTATGCTTGTTGGCCCTGCTGCTACCATGGATCGGTCGGCAATAAAAAGCAGGTTAGTGTTAATGACATGGAGGTCAAGATGAGTATTGCTGTATCCGGTGCCGCGAGCCTGCGGTTTTATTGCGAAGTGCCGGCTTCGATCACCAAAATCCAAGAATTGATCCAGTGCCTACGCAAAAGTAGCCGCGTTGTGCATTTTCCCGTGCAAGCCATGCGTCACAAAGGTGCTGTTGTCGTCACTTGCGGCAAAGCCCCTGTCGATGATCTACAGACTCACTTAGCCGTTTTTTGGTGATTATCTTTTTGGTATTCTCTTGTTCCCTCTCAATGCTGACAATTTTTGACCACTCTATTATAGTCGCCGCAGAAGATGGTTATTCTTTAAGGAAGCCTTAAGCCTACTCTGGCATAATCTTCCCGAATTAATACGCAATGCAAGAGGATAATACGATCCTAACAGAGGTGCCCTACCAGAGTTATAGAAAGGTAAATGCTGAGCGCAAGCGGTAAAACGTGATTGGGCTGATCAAAAATTTGAAGATAACTCACCAGAAGCCAATTTGCGTAATGCGCTTATTCATCTCCATGGTTCAGCTTCCCGCGTTTACCCCGCCGGTGTGATTGACGCTTGGCGTTGGTTACGCGATACGAAGGTAGCGTTGGATCAGAATGCGATGCAGCGATGTAATTTTTATGGAACCTTTCGCGGAGGCGCCCCCAATATCGCAACCCACTCATTACCTCTCTTTCAATAGCCATGGTAAAACCCTACAAGGCATCGCTGTCTTTCTGGCAGCGCATTAAAGCGTGTTTTACAGTTAAACCACCCTTGATTAGTTTCTTAGAGAAGCTTGATCGCATTGATGTTCTCTCGTTCCATAAGTTTGCCAAGATTCCGCTTCCGTGAGTAATGACTCTGAGGAATCAGAACTAGCAGTGTATCCCCAAAACAACCGCATGTAATCTTACACCCATCGACATGGGAGGAAGCCCTTTTTTCTCCCACTTATTCTTTAAACCTAGAATCTTCAGTTAGATCACGTCGTGTGACATAACAGATTGATTTATCCAGTTACTATAAATCTAATGTGTGCAAATGTGTCATCATTCTGCTCTTGTGAATGACTCAGTTGCAATATAACGTGTGTTCATTAAAAGACAGAACAAGCTAAGGATGCGTGTATCGTGCATATTTTTATGGATGAGTCTGGAGATTTAGGTTTTAATTTTTCAAAGAAGGGAACTTCTAGATATTTCGTGATGACAGCGCTAATTGCTGAGCAAGTTATACCAATATATGCATCTGTTCGGCGAACTTTGAAAACAAAATTAAGGCAAAAGAAGAAAACGCGTTATGTTGAAGAACTCAAGGGTAGTAGCACAACATTTATGGTAAAAAAATATTTTAATCAGCAGATGTTACGTGCTGATGATTGGTATCTTTGTACAGTAATTTTAGATAAAAAAGAGTCGGCCGAAGGCATTCAAAAGCCTTTTAATCTTGATCAATTATATAACCTAGTATCTATGGCATTACTCAATCAAATAAAAATGACCTCAATAGATAAAACAATTAATTTGCATATAGACAAAAGTAAAAGCCGAAGAGAGCGAGCTCTTTTTAATATGCTAACGGAAGATAATATGCGACCTCGATTATCTCCTGAGACAAAAATTAATATCATGCATGTACAATCTCAGGCAGACTTAGGCGTACAAGCTGCTGATTTGTTTTGTTATGGCATTGCGAGGAAATATGAGCAGAAGGATGTGCGCTGGTATGATCTTTTCAAGTCGAGGGTGCGACATGAATCTCAGATAAAGAAAAGACGGCCCCTGAAGCATACAGTTCCAGCAGATCATTGAGTCAACCGATGGAAGGCTCTTCTTGCTGGTATGCAGCAGGTCTTACCCGTCTAGAGTCGATTATAGCAAAGAAAAGTGTTAGCTCAAGACAATCTACGACAAAAGCGTTGATTGCTTACAGCATTTCTAGCCTTGATGGTTAATATTCTATCTTCCGCGCAGCAACCCCAGCAAGAGCGCAAGAAAAGTTGTTAGAATAGGTGTTTTACCTCACAAGGAGTGTGATCGTGGGCAGACCGACAACACAAACTATACCTCAAGACGAATGGAACGAGATAAGCAAACCAGTTCGTGATGCGCTGGCTACTTATCGCAAAGCGCGCGGTGTTTTTAGGGGTGTGCTATTTCCGATACCTGTCGTGAGTAACCTGCAAGCGTGGTTATCCCATGACGGTGATAAACCCTCATGGGAAGCATGGTGGCAGCTCCAGAAAATCAGACAGTCTTTTCGTGATGAAGATCTGCCAGTGACAGAAGATGCTGCGTTACGATCGGCTATTAGCACTGATGATGTAGTGCCGGATGTGGTGCTTGTTTCTCAAGAACATTTAGAGAATGCACTTGCTGAGACAGCAACACACGAAAATCGAGAAGCTGCTTTTCACGCACTCTCACAAAAGCCTATTGATCATGTAGACAAAAGCGCCATGGCCTTAGCAAGTGAGGTACTTGAAGAAAAGGTGTTTTTACAGAAGACGACGGATCTAACGCAGCAAGAAAATAAAACGCTTGAAGCGATTAAACGTGACTTATTGGCGCGTTATAAAGATCAACGCCCCTTTTGGCAGCGGTTTTGGTTCGCACCGCCGTCCATTAAATTTTTAAGACAATTAAAATGCTGGGACGTGGATACCTTGTTGAAATTCTGTGAGTTACCCAAGCCAGCGTCAACATCTTACTTATCTGCGTTACATACTGATTTAATGGCAAGTTTGTTTGCTAAGCCAGAGAATATAGCGTTAGACAATGTCGCTAAGGATCTAACATTGCTTAAGAAAGCTGCTTATATAGAAGGTCAGGATGTAAATGATGTTTTGCAAGTGTCAGGTTTGTTTCATCGTCATCCGAGATTTGATGAAAGTCTAACGAATGTTATTCGTTTGCTTAATGAGGAAGTGTTACTGAGTAAAGACTTGGTGTCACTGGTATCAGGTGATTATCCTCAAGTAAGCGATGAAGCATTAGAGTTTGTAATTTTATTGATGAAAAATAACGACGAAGGACGCGCATGGCAACCCCATTTTCAGTGGGTCTTAGATCACATGAAAGCACAAAATATCACAGACAAAAAATTCTATGATCAAGAGAATCTCACAAATTTAGCACGTGTCTGTGATGCAATGGTGTCAATGGTGAAGGCAGTGCCTGAGGCTGACGTTGCACGTGCCAGACAACGTATTTTCAGTGGGTTCTCAGTGGTTGCTACTGATAGCAATGACTCAGCTTCAAGCATATTCCGTCTGCTGTTAACCCCCAAACGTTTAGAACGCCTAGCGCCGATGATACAAGCGATGCAAGAACAAGGCATGGCTCAGCAATGGTGGGGAATGTTATCTGATGAGAATTACCTGGGCACTGTGACCGCACATCCAACACTTGCGTTGACGGATAAACAATTCTGGGATGAATTTAAGGAAGCTCAGCAAAACAATAAAAATACGACGAAGACTCTTTCAGATGCGATGGAAACGATCTTCAGAGAGACATCAGCACAAAAAACAGATCGCCTAAGGTACCGTGTGATAGAAGATGTTATCGATACGATCAATGCATTGAAAGATAATAAGAGTTTGCCTCCCGTGGCGGATAATCAAGTTGATTATAAAGGGGCATGTGCTTTATTGGCGGACTGCTTCGGCGACGGAACGAAAATTGACGAGGCCTTTTTTCAAAAGCAGCAAGAAGCCATTGAGACTATCACTAAAAAGATTTACGTCGATACCTTTGGTGAAGTTGCTGAAGATAACTGGGGGTCAATATATGATCAGATGGTTGAGAAGATAAAAAACAGCTTCTTAATTCAGGATGAGCAAGAAGATGAAGACCTAGATCATGATCCGCTTGCTTCAGGCTCAGGCGAGATGTACTCATCGGTGACAGCAGTAACAGAAGAAGCTGATGCAGGGCAAAGGCCTGTCGAGAAAGAGGTTCCCTTAGATGTCCGTGATGATGCGTTGCCGAATAATGTTACGTGCCAACAATGATGCTAACAGGGTGAGTATTCTTATAAAAACAAATCATCCAACGTGACTTGTTGTTGGAATATTGAGGCGGTGTCTGCACTCTGCTTTTCACCGTAAGGAGAAATAAGTGTGTGAAACATAGATTTTTTTGTTTGTGTTTCTTCTCGGAGTAAATTTTGTCGTTGCTGCAGTTGTGTTCTAGATTGCTTGTCTATGGTCAATGGATATTGAACATATTTGATTTCACAAAGATTAATACATTTATCTGCGCGATCTACGATTAGATCTATTTGTCCACGTTGCCTCCCTTGGAGTTTCCGCCAGGTCGCAATTCGTGTGTTAACGGCGCCTAAACCCATAGCCTTTAGGATTGGTTGTAGATGCTGAAAGCAGATATTTTCAAATGCGTAACCTGCCCATGCTTGTGCTTTAGAAGTTTGTTGTGTCAATAACCAAAAATTTTCATTCCCTAAAATATCCTTCACATTAGGCTCAATCCATTTTAGATAAAACATTGAATATTGGTCGATAAGGCGATAGAGCGAATTATGCTTGTTTTTTCCGAACCAGGGGATTTCTTTGATAAAACCAGACTGCACAAGTTCATCTAAAAGTTGTGAGGATGTGCCGCCGGAGGATAGATTTGCAGCTGTGAATAATTCATTTTTCGTTAACCCATAAAACTTCTTTGAAAGTGCTCGGATGATTGCAATATGTCGGGTATGGCTCTCAAAGAGCGAGGCATACAACTGTTCAAATTCTTTTAGTAGTGGGGCATTTTGTGCGAAGCAAATTTTATCGATATTTTGTGTAGCCGATAATGTTGGATCAACATATGTTAAGTATTTTGCAACACCACCAATCACTAAATATAAATCTGTGATTTGCGCACGATCCCACTGTATGCCTTGTTCTTGTAGGAATGATTCAGTTTCTTGCAATGTGAATGGCAATAAGCGCATTTGTGCTGTAAGACGACCATGTAACCCACCTTTGTCTTTCACAACTTTCTTAATCATCCATGCAGCAGCAGAGCCACAAACGATTAGAATAACGCGCTTGTCTTGGGATAAATAGCGGTTCCACAAATATTCTAGTGCGGCTAAAAATCCCGAACGTTTTGAGGCAAGCCACGGTAATTCATCAAAGAACAAAACAATACGTTGTTCGGTTTCCATGTCGGCAATCTGTTTTCTGAGAGTGTCAAAAGCAGATTGCCAGCTGTCTGGGCATGGAATAGGTTTACCTTGTTGGAAAGCATCTGAAAAGCTATTAGCAAAGTGTTGCAACTGCGTCGATAGGTTTGCACCACGAGAGCCTGTTAATTCGAAGTAGAGCCCTTTTTCTTTGAAGTAATGTCTGATCAGGTAGGTTTTTCCTACTCGGCGACGGCCATATACCGCTAAGAACTCTGCCTGTTGACGTTGGCAGAGAGCATTAAATGTTCTAATTTCCTGGGTTCTAACGGGCATACTAAATCCTACTTTTCGCTGATTATAAGCTATAACCAGCGAAAATCAACAAAAAAATGGGGTTTTCGCTGATTATAGCTTATAGCCAGCGAAAACTAACAAAAAAACCGAGTTTTCGCTGATTAGCGTGAATTTTATGGTTTCCAGTATAAATTATGTTGGAAATCATAATCGTACGTAATTGGAGAAAATGATGCTAAAAGGTTAAACATTTAGAAAAAACCACCTTGCTAAGGCTTGCTGCGATAACTTATCTGGGCAGAGGGGGCAATGTAACCTCGGGCAGATTAATCAAGTGTTGCTACTCGTTACTCGCTCATGCGCTGGCATTAAGCAATACCTTGCTCGGCATACTTGCTGCAGGTTATTATCCGCCCTTTAATATTGAGTTCAGTTTCGGCATATTCTAATGCGCGTTGTTCACGATGAGCTGTTTCCGGTTCGCTCATATCCCAGGTCACCTGAATAATTTCACGTTGACCTTCTTTATCTATTGTTACAAAGTCTACCTCATAACCTTGTTTTGTATTGTAGTAATAAATTGCTTTTCCTTGGCGTCGTAGATCAAGATAAACCTGGTTCTCAAGGTATTTGTGGTATAGCTCTTTTTCACTTAATGAATAAGCATTAATAAGACCATTGTCCACAACGTAAATCTTTTGTAAATGCGTTTGTTGTATACGGACAGACTCCGTGTAAAGAGGCACTCTGAAAATTAGAAAAGCATCTTCAATGTATCCTATGTAGCTACTGATAGTTGCTCGACTGACCTTATAGCCTTGGCTTTTTATATCATTGAAAAATTTGTTCACTGAAAATGGTGCGGCTGCATTAGTGATTAATGTTTTGGTTAAGTACCTCAGTAGCACGGTATTAGAAATAGCGTAGCGTTCAATAATGTCTTTCAAAATAACAGTGTCGACATATCCTTGCAGTGTTTCACGCCAGTCGTGAGTCGACATATTCTGGACAGCTGGAAAACCACCTCTCTCAAAAAAATCTCTCATTTGTTTTTGAGCAATATCGTCTGCTTTCTGACTAAATGGTGCGTTTGGTGTTTGTAAGTGGTGCGCTAAGCGATATTCAGAAAAAGAGTAAGGCAAGACTTCTGCTGAAAGCGATCGCCCTCTAAGAGAGGTATTGATTTCTGTACTTAGTAACTTTGAAGAAGAGCCTGTAATCACTAACTCAATAGGTTTGCTTTTGAAGATACGTCGAACAACCTGATGCCAATTTTCAACAACTTGTACCTCATCCAAAAAAAGATAGCATTTCCTTTGATGATTTTCAGGGTAGATAGAATAAAAGGCGTCTATTAGCTCTCCCATTTTCTTTGTCGTCATGGGTAATAGTCGATCGTCTTCGAAATCAAGAAAAAGTATTCTTTCTTTTGCTATCCCTTGATCTAGCAGGTGATGGATTTGTTGGTAAAGTGTGTATGTCTTTCCAGAACGTCGCATGCCAATGGCGACTTTTATGATTTGATCGGACTGTGGAAATCTTATAGATCGGGGTATGCCTTTTCTGGCTTGTTCAATCTCATCAAATGCTTCATGTAGTAATGTACTGAGCAGTTTTTTCATTGTACAGTGCCTTTTTGATGTGTTTACCCCCATAAGAGCACTCGCGGTCTCTTGCAGAAGACAAGGGAGTAGCCAGTGATTTTTTGGGCGCTTTGCTTCGGATCCTTTACAAGAGAATAGCATGTCTTCCAGAGAAGACAAGTATTTCGCGATACTTGTCCTTTACAGAAGACAAGCCGTTCTGTCTTCAATGTTATGCGAAAAACAACATGAGCACCTTTTAACCGAAAAGAGCCGGAAGTATCTTTTCTTAATATTTCCTTAAGTTTTGTCAGATAGCTTGATCTAGAAATCATAAGAAATGAGGGAAAGTCATGGCATTACGAAACGTATTTGAGCAATATGAACAAAGTAAAACCTGGAAACAACGTTTTTTTGGAGAGCCCCGGTCCTTAAAACGCCTGAAAGCATGGTTCTCTCTTCATCAAGCTAAAGAGGATTTTCCATTTTCTGTCAGTATGGAATTAGCGCATGAGCTGATTCACCTAGAGGAATCCTACGGACAGGAGCCGCGAATAGCCGCACTGGTTGCCAGTATAAAGCAGGAATGGTATGAGGCACTGCCTTTAAATTATTTGGCTGGCCATCCAAACAGAGCTTTATTCTCACTGATGATGACGGAATCAGCTTCCGTTTATGATAGGGCTAGCTCAGATTCCGTATATCATTTCAACACAGCGCATGCGACCTTGCCACTGAATCATCAGGCGTACTTTTTAGAGATCGCTAGCCGCCGCTTTGTTTTAAATCGAGAACGTTTACAAAACATGCTGAAATATTATGAAGCGAGCAAGCCCTTTTGGCGTCGGTTTTGGTTTGATCCCCCGTTGATTAGATTATTAAAAAGATATGCTGATGTGACAAAAAGGAAAGACTTACAATCGGGGAATAGTGACAAGGATTTTTCAGTTGTAGTGAAGTTTTTATCAGGGTTTTCTCAGCTAAGTAAACCAACAAATAAACGATTAGCACAAATGTATCGGGTGGTTTGGGAGAGAGTTTTTCCCGAGAAAAGCAGACAATCTGCTTATCTAAAGCATAGGAAATCATTTAGGAAGGCGAATCAACTCATTGAAAAAGTGCCGTCCCCTGGGGTTCGGCATACTTTGTTAGCGTTGTTATTGGGAGAGGAGATGGAAAAACATCTAGGATGGATGAATAATTTTTCTAACGCTAAACAAAAAGATTTGGAAGAGCATTTTTTGAGTCACATTTCAAATGGTGTGTCGGTAAAGTTGATGGTAAAGGCTATATTAGGCTATAAAAAAGCGAATGCAATTGAGATTAATCCGGAGATATATGGTGAACTGTCTATGTTTATAACGCAGTCACCCAATAACAGAGAGGAGTTAGCTTACTTTGAAAAATTAGGTGAATTGTTTGGTTTGTTAAAAATGTCTCCCGCAACGGCAAGAATATTTGGAGAAGTCAGTGTTAGAGCCACGCTTTTTAATTATCTTGGTCAAAACCCTTTAGATATGAGCGGCATGACAAGATTGGTTTCCCATGTCGCAAGCTTGATACGTGAACATAGAGGTGAAGGGGATCGTTTAGTTTTCTTTTTAAGAGATCCGAGCTGGCTATTATCCGATGAAGCTTGGCAAACTTTTTCAGCATTACCAGATACTGTTGATGCGCAGGGTGATTATTATTTTGAGCAATTCCAGCAAGAATATAGGGCGCGACTATTAAATAGACCTGAGTTGCTGAGACGCAATAGTCCACGGTTAATGCAGCTGTTCTTTGATAGCGTGTCAGAGAGTATAGGGATGAGCCCGATGTTTCCAGTTCGTGTGCGGAGAGCCGAGTTAGCGCGTGCACAAGTGCGAGTGGGTCAATGGACAGAAGGACCACCGCCTACATATAGAATAAACGTGCCCCAAAGAAGGCAAGCAACTACCATAGAGATGGGGATTCAAAGACAACACCAGGTGGCTCAGAGTATTAACCATGCTCAAAGTGCACATGGATTTGCTGTCGATAAAGATGTTGTCGATAGCATTAAGAGATTACAGAAACGTTATTTCAATGCTGTAAAGCAGAAAGGTATTACTCAGTATTTGAAAGAACTTGAAAACCTGATTGCAGCGCAACCAGCGAGTGCAAAAAGGACATCTTATCAGAACCAGCTTACATCGATTCATAGAGGTAGAGGCAATTTCACAAAGCAAGGTACGTCCATTTGTTTTAGAGATTTAGTCGCATTGATATGGGAAGCACAAAAAGATGAGACGCGCTGTCAAGGGACATTGCCTATGCGTAGAGAGGCATTGTTGGCAGCATTATATGAGATTGATCAAGCATATAACTTGGATGTTAATGGTAATAGGGTGGTTGGTCGCACTAGAACAGCAGAAACGTGTATGGGGGGCGGAACCAACATGTTAATAGCGAAGGCAATGCATACTATCCATGAAGAGGTTTCTATCCGGTTTTTGAGTGGCGGATTAATTTGTCAAACAGTTGGGTGGCTTACACAAACTAAAGCGGTTCAGGCATTACAGAAAGATATACAACAGGCAGGTGATAATAGCTGCTTAAATGAGATAAAACAGCGTGTCATTGACAGTGCTAGTGCGAGTAAAGGAATCGCGGATGTTTTTAGATCAGACTTTAAAAATGATATTAAGCACGCTGTGTTAAATGAGTTTGGAGAATACTTTGACACACCAGCCAACAGTGGAAGATTTATTTATGAGAGAAAAATAGAATGTGAAACAGCCATGGAAAATTATGAGTATGCTGTTTTATCAGATGAACAAAAAGAGAGTTTGCTTCGGCTTTGTGATTATAAACACAACTTATTGGAGGCAACAAAAGTCTTCTTGTTAAAAGAAGCAGAGACTAAAACGCTGGATGAAGCTGGTGATTTTAAGGCAGTCTTGGAACAACTAAAAAACCCTACTCGTTTATTAAAAGATATTCCATTTGTTTGGAGAAAGATGCAAAAAATTGTTAAAGCGTGGGCTGATGTGCCAAGTGACAAAGCAGAAGAGGCTATCACGTTTTGTGGCGAATGCTCGCTGGGTACTGCAATGTTGGGTGAGGTCAAGAAAGTCTTCGAGGAGTCAGTTGGTTACCAGCTTATGTGTAGTCAAACAGTAAGAAGTCGCTGGGCTAATTTTTTGGCTCGACCACCCGCTCCCGCAACAGGTCCATCACTTCCGACAGGCGCTGAATGCCCATCACCTGCATGCCTGCAGGGGCCTTCTTCGGACAGTTCGCCTTCGGGATGATAGCGAATTTGAAGCCTTGTTTGGCGGCTTCTTTTAAGCGTTCTTGACCATTTTGTACGGGGCGGATTTCGCCGGCAAGCCCGACTTCGCCAAAAGCCAGCAAGTCGGGTGGCAAACACCATTGTCGTAGGCTCGACATGACGGCAATGAGTAACGGTAAGTCTGCCGCGGTTTCAACAATACGTACGCCTCCGACTGCATTCACAAACACGTCTTGATCAAAACACGCCACACCGGCATGACGGTTGAGCACCGCTAACAACATCGCTAAACGATTTTGTTCTAGGCCGACGGTCACACGTCGTGGATTACCTGAATTACTTTGATCGACTAACGCCTGTACTTCCACTAACAAAGGCCGCGTGCCTTCCCAGGTTGCCATGATGATGCTACCAGGCAGTTTTTCTCGGGTATTTGATAAGAAAATCGCGGAAGGGTTGGTGACTTCACGTAAGCCTTCTCCTGACATGGCGAATACGCCAAGTTCATTCACAGCGCCAAAACGATTTTTAATCGAGCGCAACAAACGTAAACGACCAGAGCGTTCTCCCTCAAAATAAAGGACAGTATCGACCATGTGTTCTAAAACGCGCGGTCCAGCGAGCGCGCCATCTTTGGTAACATGCCCGACTAAAAATAAAGTCGTGTTGGTTTGTTTTGCGAAACGGACAAATTGTGCGGCGCTATCGCGAACTTGACCAACAGAGCCCGGGGCAGATTGCAGTAATTGCGTATGCATGGTTTGGATAGAATCGATGACGAGTAAACGCGGTTTTAATTGTTTGGTCTTCTCTAAAATAGTTTCAACTTGTGTTTCTGCAAATAATTGAATATCACCTGCCGATAATTCTAATCGTGAGGCGCGCAAACTAATTTGCTGTAAGGATTCTTCACCACTGACATACAAAACGGCTTGTTTCGCGCTGAGCAAGCTAAGTGCTTGCAGCAATAAAGTCGATTTACCAATGCCTGGGTCGCCGCCGATTAAAATGACTGATCCAGCAACTAAACCACCGCCCAAGACACGGTCAAGTTCTTGCATGCCGGAACTGGTTCGGGGGGTGTTTTCCACAGAGACATCACGCAGCGATGTCACTTCTTGGGCTTTACCTGCATAATGCTGAAATCGCGGTGAACTGGCCGCATCTGCGACAACTTCCTCGGTGAGACTGTTCCATGCCTCACAGGCACTACATTGCCCACTCCACTTGGCGTGTTGTGCGCCACATTGGGTGCAAGCAAAAGCACGCTGTGGTTTTTTCATTAGGTTTCTCTATGGTCTGAATGAGTAATGACTATAACAAAACCGCTGAAATTCACCAAGTTGTTTGTTACAATGCAATAACCTATTCATCGGAGATAATTTATGTCAAATGCATTACATCAACCTCTTTCAACAGTGCTTGCGGATACTTATGCCCTGTACTTAAAAACACAAAATTTTCATTGGCATGTGCGCGGCATGGAATTTGCTTCCTTGCATGCATTATTTGAAACACAATACACAGACCTAGCAACGGCAGTGGATGACATTGCAGAGCGCATCATCATTTTAAATGGGAAGGCACCGGCAACGTTTACTGCGCTCAATAAACTAAGCAGCATCGAAGATGGTGATAGTCATGCAGCTGCCAAAGTGATGGTGACAACGTTAGCTGCAGACCAAGACAAGGTCATTGCAACGCTGAATGCTGCATTGAAAGTTGCACAAGAACACGATGACGAAGGGTCGATGGCTTTATTGAGTGACCGTATCAGTGTGCATGAAAAGGCACGCTGGATGTTAAGTGCCTCTGCAGCATAAGATTTAACATGATAATCTCCCGCTATCTCGCAAAAGAAGTCCTCATGACATGCCTCGGTGTGGTGACGGTATTATTGTTGATTTTTATGAGCAATCAATTGGTGCGCTTTCTAGGGATGGCTGCGGCAGGTCGTTTAGCGGGCAGTGTGGTTTTAAAGCTGTTGGTGTTGCAAATGCCTTTGTTGTTAGGATTATTATTACCTGCAGCTTTTTATCTTGCAATTTTATTGGCTTACGGTCGTTTGTATGTCGATAATGAAATGACTGTCTTGTTTGCTTGTGGTATTAGTCGTGAACATTTGCTGACATTGACGTACCGTATTTCGACGGTTGTGATTGTCTTAGTTGCAATATTTATGTTGTGGTTAAATCCAAAAATCATGGCATACCGCGAACACATCATGGCGCAGCATGGGCCTGCAACTTTAATGCAGACCTTATTGCCTGGACGTTTTCAGTCAATAAACCACGATAACACGGTGTATTATGTGGAGCACATGACACGTGATCATAAAGAGGCTGATAAAGTATTCATGGCGTCACATGTGAAAAAAGGAAACGAACAACATTGGGATATTATCACCGGTGAACGTGCACATCAGATGCGTGATCCAAAAACCGGCGAACAATACATCTTAATTGACAATGGTTACCGTTATTTTGGCCGGCCGGGGCATGCGGATTACCGTGTTATTCACTTTAAGCAATTTGGTGTGCAGCTGCCAGAAGGCAACGTGCCGATTAATGATGATCCGGATTCTCAGCCGACGACGACATTGTTGGCATTAGCTTTGGGTTCAACCCCTGCTCGCTTTGGGGCAATGGCAGAATTGCAATGGCGCATTTCCATGCCGTTTTCTGTTTTATTACTGGTTTTGTTGGCGGTGCCACTCAGTCGTGTGAATCCACGGCAAGGTAAGTATGCCCAACTGTTGCCAGCCATTATTATTTACATTATTTATGCCAATCTCATGTTTGTTGCTCGCGATTGGCTGGAAGAAGCCAAAACGCCGTTCTTTTTAGGACTTTGGTGGGTGCATGCCTTGTTATTGGCGGTAGGCTATGGGGTGTGGCGCGCACAATCTTGGAAAGTGCGGCGTAAAGTGGAAGTCATTACAACATGAGAATTTTATCTCGTTATTTAGGTTCAACAATTTTAAAGACGATTGCCTTAGTGACGGTCATGTTGTTGGGGCTAGAAATGTTTATCCTTTTTATGGGAGAGATTGGTGACATTGGCAATGGGCATTATCATTTGTTACAGGCATTACATTACACCTTGTTGATGTTGCCACAAAGCATTTACCATTTGTTTCCGATGGCCGCGTTATTAGGCACGTTACTGGGTTTAGGCTCTTTAGCCACGCATCATGAGTTAGTTGTTATGCGTGCCGCGGGTGTTTCCATTGGACAAATTACACGAACAGTCATCATGTTAGCGTTAGTTAGTGTGATTGCCTTAGGTGCAATAGGTGAAGGATTTGGGCCTAATCTCGCGCGTGAAGCAGCGCAACATAAGGCAGAGGCGATGAGTAGCGGCCAAGCATTACAAACTTTGCAAGGAACTTGGGTGCGCAATGGCAAGGAGTATGTGCGTATTCACCGTGTATTGCCGGGTCAACATTTGGACGGTGTGACGATTTATCGTTTCGATCATGATCGCTTAATGCAAAGTATTTCAGCGGCACGAGCGGTATATGTTGATAAGGCATGGCAGCTACAAAATGTGCAAGTGTCGCACTTAGATGCAGATCATGTAAAAGTGACGCATGTTGCACGTATGCCTTGGTCGATTCACCTTACGCCGAAAATGTTGGTCACAGACAATTTATCGCCAAACCAAATGTCTTTACATCGCTTGCATCGTACGATGCGCTATCGTGCGAGTAGTGGCTTGCGAACGGGGCAATATCAATTTGAGTTTTGGCAGCGCATTTTGCAACCGCTAGCAACAGCCGTGATGATGTTACTGGCGCTCCCTTTTATTTTCGGGCCGTTACGTAGTACGACGATGGGCTTGCGAATTATTAGCGGTGTGATGGTTGGTTTTGGCTTTTACATCTTGAATCAATTCTTCGGACCGATTAGCATGGTCTATCAATTGCCGCCGTTTATCGCCGCATGTTTGCCGACGCTGCTGTTTGCCGCTTTAGGTTTATGGCTGTTGAGACGCGCACATTAAATAACAGGAAAATGACATGAAACAACATTTACGGAATCGACTGATTCATCGCTCTGGTTATGCTTGGTTGGCTTGGGGCTTGGGTGCTGCCCTATTCTTCGCTGAATATTTTGCACGGGTTTCCCCTGGCGTGATGGTGCCTGATTTAATGCGGGACTTTCATGCGTCGGCATTCCAACTCGGTAGTTTGTCCGCATTCTTTTATTATCCTTATGTTTTTATGCAATTGCCGGTCGGTATGTTGGTTGATCGTTATGGCCCGCATCGTTTATTAACGTTAACCGCTGGGTGTTTTTCCGCCAGTTGTTTATTGTTTGCAAGCACACATACTTTGTTTCTTGCTGAGCTAGCGCGGTTTTGTATGGGCTTATCGGCGGCCTTTGCTTTTGTCGGGGCTTTAAAACTGGCGAAGATCTGGTTTCCTAGCAAGCGCTTTGGTTTACTAGCTGGGGTGACACAAGCCCTGGGTATGTTAGGTGCAGCAGTCGGCGATGCACCCGTGCAATTGATGGTGAAGCATTCTGGTTGGCGGGAAACCATGGTGTTAATTGGCGGCGTATTCTTGGTCTTAACTTTCTTAATTGGTTTTTTGGTCTTTGAAAGTGAAACGCAATTACAAAAAAAATCAGAAATGCAGGGGCATTTACGTTCTATGTTGGCCGGATTGCGCGTGGTTTTACGTAATCGTCAAACGTGGGTAAATGGCCTATTTGTCGGTTTTTTATATGCGCCAACAGCAGCGTTTGGTGAATTATGGGGCGTGAACTATCTGCATGTGACGTATCATTTAAGCGATACTGCATCCGCTTTCGCGATTAGTTTAATTTTTATTGGTTGGGGTTTTGGTGGGCCGTTAGCGGGTTGGTTATCTGATAAAATGCCACGCCGCCGCGTGATGATTGGTAGTGCTGTTTGCGGCATACTATTTTTAGGCACACTGCTTTATGCAAGAGAGTTGAGTGCGTCTGTGGTGTTTGCTCTATTATTTATGTATGGCATGACCAACTCCGGTGTGGCTGTTTCTTATGCCTATGCCGGCGAAATTAATGGAGAACGTTTTGCAGGAACCTCGATGGCGTTTGCTAACATGGCGTCGGTTTTCATCGGCGCGATTTTACAACCGGTGATCGGTGCAATCATTGATTGGCATGCGGGCACGAAGATTGTGGACATGCATTCGATTGCAGCGAGTGACTTCCGGGTGGCTGTCTCCGTGCTACCGGTTTGTTTGGTGTTAGCTGTTGTGAGTGGTTTGTTTTTGCGGAAGGATTAATTGTCATCCCGCGCTTGACGC